>CAZOOX010000092.1:0-15350 GCA_964581545.1 uncultured Anaerolineaceae bacterium | reverse complement strand
AACTCTACTACAAGAAACCCCGTTTATTCATCTTTTTTTGGCGAAGGTATTGGTATTAAAAACTCATGTTACGCAGGTGACTCCGCGAGGAGCGTGCATTTGCGACGAAGCGGTCTCATTGCTAGCAAAAGATTGCTTACCCCTAGCGGAGTACTCGTCGGCGATAAAGCTACCTCGTAAAATTATCTAAACTTGAAATCTCCGCATCTCATTGTTTCTTCTGCGTAACATCAGTTCTTATATTAGCCTTCGTAATTCCCTCGCTGCTCTCCCATAATTTTTGCGCCACAATTTCATCGTAAGAAAGAGGGGATAAACAAAGAAAAATACCGCGTAAGAATCCTTGCGAAGATACCATCTTATCTCCTGTTAGAACGATAAAAACAAGGAGAGAGAGACATGACCACCAAACCAAATATCACCGTTTACGGCGCTTACTGGTGCCCAGACTGTCGTCGTAGCAAGCAATTCTTGGGGGAGCACCAGATTCCCTACACCTGGATCGATATCGAAGAAGATGCCGAGGGCGAAGCCTACGTCATCCAGAAAAATGATGGCAAGCGCATCATCCCGACCATCGAATTTGAAGATGGCTCGTTGCTGGTAGAGCCTTCCAATGCGGAATTGGCTGCCAAACTCGGTTTGAAAACCACGGCAGAACGCAGCCACTATGACCTGATCGTCATCGGCGGCGGACCGGCGGGATTAACCGCAGCCCTCTACACCGCCCGTGAAGGGATCGAAACACTCGTGATCGAACGTGCTGCCCTCGGTGGGCAAGCTGCCACAACCCAATGGCTGGATAACGTCCCCGGTTTTTCCGAAGGGATTTCCGGTGCCGATTTCTCCGCCCAATTGCGTGCGCAGGCGGAACGTTTCGGCGTCGAATTCCTGCAAGCGCAGGATGTGACCAATCTCCACAGCCACGAGAATTACAACCACGTCACGACTGGCGACGGCAGCAAATACAGCGCCAATGCCGTGCTCGTTGCCACGGGCAGCCGCTACAAACATCTCAACGTCCCCGGCGAAGAAGATTATATCGGCGCGGGCATTCATTTCTGTGCCACCTGCGACGGTCCCTTCTACAAAGGGATGCCGGTCGCCGTCATCGGTGGCGGCAACAGCGCCACCGAAGAGAGCCTCTTCCTGACAAAATTCGTCGAGAAGGTTACGCTGCTCGTTCGCGGTGACTCGCTCACCGCCAGCAAGGTGCTCCAAGACAAAGTACTCTCTCATCCCCAGATCGACGTGCACTTCAACACCGAAGTCGCCGAGTTCAAGGGCGCTGAGAGCAAACTCAAAACCATCACGCTGAACGACGGTGACGAAATTCATCCAAATGGTGCCTTCATCTTCATCGGGCAAGTGCCCAATACCGCCTTCCTCGCCAATTCCGGCGTCGAGACCAACGAATGGGGCTTTATCGTCAGCGGGCACAGCCTCGTCCACGATGAGCCGCGCCCCGCTGGATACGAAAAGCGCGATCCCATGCTGCTCGAAACCAGCGTTCCCGGCATCTTTGCCGCGGGTGATGTGCGTGCCGACAGCACCAAGCAGGTCGCATCCGCGGCTGGCGAAGGGGCGACGGCTGCGCTGCTCATTCGTGAGTATTTGAAAAGTGTTTAGGATAACTGATTTTGCGAGGAGGATGCACCTCCGACGAAGCAATCTCATCAACATTGAGACCGCGTCGTCGCGAAAACGTGCTCCTCGCGGAGTCATCGTCGTTGTTTTTGGGATTTCCTTGCTCCTGCTACTTACCGCTTGTCAACCAGTGAACACATCCGAACCTGTACCCTTTCCCCCAACACAGCGGATCGAACCCAGCCCGGAACCTGCTCCCGTTATGGAAACGTCTATCCCATCCCCAACGCCAGAATCGTCGACCACCGCCAACGCCGACGTGACCCACGTCCGAGCGGTGCAGGCGGCTGATGGGAGCTGGACTTTCCACGTCACGGTATCCCATCCGGATACGGGGTGGGAGGATTATGCCGACGGCTGGGATGTTGTTCTTCCCGACGGTAGCAAGCTCCTCGTCCGGGAAGGTGACCCGTTCACCCGTCCCCTCGCGCATCCGCATGTAAATGAACAACCCTTCACACGCAGCCAAAGCGGGATCATCATCCCGGAAAATATTACCCAAATCACTGTCCGTGCCCACGACCTTGTTGATGGTTTTGGCGGGCAGGAGATCATTGTCGATTTAACTCAGTCTTCTGGCGAAGGCTTTGGAGTGGAACGAAAATAATTACGTCACTGCGAGGAGCGTGCTCTTGCGACGTGGCAGTCCCCTTCTAAACTCTCCGGGAGATTGCTTTGGCAAAAGCCGCCTCGCAATGACGGCAAAAAAAGGAAAGAAAAAATGAAAAAACTATTCTTCATCACCCTCGTACTTACATTTGCGCTCGCCGCCTGCGGTGCAGCCCCTGAAAGCGCTTACGATATCCGCCCATTGGAAGAAGCCTACGCCAACGACGCGCCGTTGATCACCGACATCACTGCCACGGACGCCGTGCTGATCTTTGAATCGAGTGTACCTTTGGCTTGCTCGGTTGTTTACGGCACAACAACGGAATTTGGTCAGCTTGCCCTCGACCTGAATATGAACGGCGGGGCAACGATTGACCATCAGCCGATTTTGACAAACCTGGAGCCTGACACCGAATATTTTTATCGCCTGCAAGGAAGCGAACCTGATGGTACGATGTATATCAGTGAAGTGGCGACCTTCCGCACTTTGCCTGTCGACGAGAATGCCGAAGTGAACTTGGCTTCGCTCGAAAGCGGTGCAACCGTGACGGACGTGAGTAGCAATTTCGGCGGCGCTGCGAATGATGAAGCTTGGGGCGCAAATAACGCCCTTGATGGCAACCGTGCCACAGCCTGGTCATCTTCTGGCGATGGTGACGATGCTTACATCGAGATCGCGTTGCCCCAAACCGCTCAATTGAACGCTGTCGAAGTCTGGACGCGCTCAATGAGCGACGGCACAGCGATCACTTTGAGCTTCACGGTTACAACTGACAGCGGCGAGACCTTTGGTCCCTTCACCCTCGATGACGCCGAGCAAGCCTATAAGTTTGAAATTGATGCAGTTGCCACCACCATCCGCCTGGACGTTGTAGACAGCACCGGCGGAAATACGGGTTTGGTCGAGTTTGCGGCTTATGGGGAGTTTAAGTAAAAAAACTGAGTCACCCGACAGTTTTGTTTTTGCTGGTGGCTGAGTAGATCCGAACGCTTTTTCGGAGCGTATCGAAGCCACATATCTCACTTTTATACTGCTCTTGGTTTCGATACGGCGAAAAGCATCGCCTACTCAACCAGCGGGCACTTTTAGTGTCAAAATGTCAGGTGACTAGAAAAAACAAGCTACTTCAAAAAAAGATAGGAATATCAACAATGAAAAAAGACCCTGTTCAACATTCTCTGGGATTAAAACTAAAACTTGACGCGATTACTTTACCTCAGCTCCAAGATGGCATCACCGAGTGTTTTATTCTCACAAATCGCACTTTCTTGGAACATCGCATGGGGAAAAGTGTTGCAATCAGTGAGATAGATTCAATTACGCGTGAAATAATTGTGCAGGTCTTTTCTGAAAACAATATCTCGGCATCTTCCGCATCTATCTCTGATATTCGAAAAGTATGCAAAATCCTTGATGCCCAACTTGGCTTTGAAGCTGACCCGAAATTATCGGAGCATCATCAAAATATTATTAATAGGCTTTTTGAATTAGCAGCCTAAACTGTACAGGAGCAAAAATGAAATTAGCCATGATCGGACTTGGGAAAATGGGTGCGAATATGACTTCGCGCCTTTTGCGAGGTGGCCACGAAGTAGTTGCCTTTGACTTGAACGAAGAAGCCGTTCAAAAAGCAGAATTGGAAGGGGCAGAGGGTGCCCGTACTTTAGCAGAAGTTGCTGAGAAATTATCCGCCCCACGCGTAGTTTGGGTGATGGTCCCTGCTGGGAAGATCACAGAATCGGTTATTGCTGAATTGAGTGAACTCTTCTCCGCTGGAGACACCATCATCGACGGCGGCAACACGATGTATAAAGACGATATTCGCCGTGCTGAAATGCTGGCTGAGAAAAATATCTATTACGTGGATGTCGGCACGAGCGGCGGCGTTTGGGGTCTGGCAGAAGGCTATAGCATGATGATCGGCGGTGAAACGGAAGCCGTTTCAAGGCTGAATCCGATTTTCGAGACTCTCGCTCCTGCCGCAGATTTGGGCTGGGGACATGTTGGGCCTGTTGGGGCTGGTCACTTTGTCAAAATGATCCATAATGGGATTGAATACGGCATGATGCAGGCCTATGCCGAAGGCTTCGAGATCATGCACGCCAAAAAGGATTTCGCCCTCGACTTGCACCAGGTGGCTGAAATTTGGCGGCACGGCAGCGTAGTGCGTTCGTGGCTGCTTGACCTGACTGCTAACGCCCTCGAAAGGGATCAAGACTTGAGCGACATCGCCGGTTATGTTTCGGACAGCGGCGAAGGGCGCTGGACGGTTTTCGAATCCATTGATCTGGATGTCCCCGCTCCTGTGATCACGCTCTCCTTGCAGCAGCGTTTTGTCAGTCGGCAAAATGAAAGCTACGCGGCGAAAGTCTTGGCTGCCATGCGCAACCAATTTGGCGGGCACGCTGTTAAAAAGGCAGAAGGATGAGAAAAATTCAAACACTCTTTTCTCTTGCCCCCTTCCTAGCCTTCCCCCAAGGGGGGAAGGGACAAGTTCTCCCCCCTTCGGGGGGAGTTAGAGGGGGGCTATAATGCAAACACCCACCAGCATCGTTATCTTTGGTGCCTCCGGTGACCTGACCTGGCGCAAATTGATCCCTGCCCTTTATAACAACTTCAAAAAGGGGCGCCTGGATGAGTGCGCCAATATCGTGGGTTTTGCTCGTCGTGATTGGAATGATGATTTCTTCCGCACGCGTTTGCGAGAAGGTGTCGAGAAATTCAGTGCAGACACCTTCGACGAAAAGGTCTGGAAAGATTTTTCCACTCGTCTACATTATTTCCGAGGGAATCTAGATAATGCCGATGACTTCAAACGCCTCGATACTTTCCTGAACGAACTGGAAGACGGTTCGGCCAATCGCCTTTACTATCTCGCGACCGCGCCCTCTTTTTATGCTCCTATCGCAAATTTTCTCGGTACAGCAGGAATGGCAAAAGAGGATGAAGAAAGTGACCTTTGGCGACGGATCATTATCGAAAAACCTTTCGGGCGTGACCTCACCTCCGCAAAAGAGTTAAGCCATGCCGTCCACGCCGCTTTCGACGAGAGCCAGATCTACCGCATCGACCATTATCTCGGCAAAGAAACTTCTCAGAATATTCTCTTCTTCCGCTTTGCGAATACCATCTTTGAACCGATCTGGAATCGCCGTTTTGTGAACAGTGTCCAGATCAGCGTGGCGGAAAGTGTTGATGTTGGCGAACGTGCAGGCTATTACGATAAATCCGGCGTGCTGCGCGATATGTTCCAAAATCACCTATTCCAACTGCTGGCGCTGGTGGCCATGGAGCCGCCCGCATCCTTCAACGCCGATGCAGTCCGCAACGAAAAGGCGAAGGTCTTGCAGAGCATCCGTCCCATTGATCTCAACGATACCATTCGTGCTCAATATGAAGGCTATCGTGATGCAGAAGGTGTTGCCGAAGATTCGCAAACTCCGACCTATGCTGCACTAAAACTTTTTATCGACAATTGGCGCTGGCAGGGCGTGCCCTTCTATCTTCGTTCGGGCAAGGCACTCAAGCATAAAAACTCTGAGATCATCATCGAATTTCAGCGCCCCCCGCATCTCATGTTCGACCTCCCCGAAGGGCGTGATTTCACCCCCAATATCCTCTCCATCTGTATCCAGCCCGATGAAGGCATTCAACTCCGCTTTGAAGCCAAAGTCCCCGACTCCGATCAGGAAATGCGCTCGGTCAATATGGATTTTCAATATACCGACTCCTTTGACAAAGCCTCCATCCCCGAAGCCTACGAGCGTTTATTACTCGAAGCATTAGGTGGGGATGCTTCGCTCTTTACGCGTTCCGATGAAATAGAAGCTTCTTGGCGAGTGATCGACCTCGTTATCAATGGCTGGGCGGAACGCTCTCAGCCCGAACTTGCTACCCATCAAAAAGGAGAGTGGGGTCCCCAGGAAGCAGTTGACCTACTTGCCCGCGACGGGCATCAGTGGCGCTTTGGCTGTGTGAGCCATCGGGTGAGTATATAAGAAAGATGTGCAATGCATCATTTTCTCCCCTAAATTCCGCGCTTTTGGAATTTGGGGGAGATGTCCGCAGGACAGAGGGGGCAGATGCGTTGCACTTCTCTAATAAAATATGGGTCCACAAAACTTAACCATCTTCCCAAACAGCAATACCCTCGCCCAAGCCTTCGCCGAGTACTTCGTTCAAAAAGCGGATGATGCAATTTCTCAGCGCGGACGCTTCCTCGCCGTGCTTAGTGGCGGTGGGACGCCGCTTAAAGCCTATCGCTTGTTGGCAGAAGAACCGCTTAAAAGCCAGATCGACTGGAAGAGAGTACATCTCTTTTGGGGCGATGAACGATACGTTCCCCATGATGATGCGGGAAGCAATTACTATCAGGCGCGCGAAGCCTTGCTGAAATATGTTGATATTCCTGAAGAGAATCTGCATCCCATGCCCACCCATCTCCCGCCGGATGAAGCGGTAGATGCTTATCGTCAGACTATCGAATCTTTTGCGGAAGCAGGCCAAAACCACGTTCGTTTCGATCTGGTTTTACTCGGACTGGGGAACGACGGGCACACCGCATCCCTCTTTGTAGGGCAATCAGCGCTGTGGACGAGTCCCGTCATCACCACAGAAGGTGAATATGAAGGTCGTCCGGCCACTCGTCTCACGCTCACACCGCAGCTTTTTAATGCTGCACGAGAAGTTGTTTTTCTGGTGAGCGGCGCATCGAAGGCACAAGCCTTGGCGGATGCGGTGGGCAGTGAACGGGATATTGATCGCTTTCCATCACAGGCGATTTCAGCGGAGGCCACGCGCTGGGTGGTGGACGAAGATGCAAATCCCCGCAGTTCCTGAGCGGAGGGCTTTGCGGAGCAAAGCGCGCAGACGAAGGATGGTATTTGCTAAAGCCGCTCTTCGACTTCGCTACGCTCCGCTCAGAGACTGGATAGTATAGGAAAATAAATGACTAAAAAATACGACGTAGCGATCATCGGCTCGGGGATGGGCGGCTCGACGCTCGCCGCTATTTTGGCGCGCCAGGGTTTGGACGTGATCGTCTTTGAAGCCGGGCAGCACCCCAAATTTGCCATCGGCGAATCGACGATTCTGGAAACATCCGAGATGATGCGTGCGTTGGCGAAGTTCTACGATGTGCCCGAGTTGGCTTATTTCAGTTCGGAGAATTATTTCGACTATGCCGGAACAACACACGGGGTGAAGCGGCATTTTGGTTTTGTGCACCACGAAGTGGGCAAGGAACCAACGCCAGAGCGGACGCTGCAAGCCGTTATTCCCGAAGAGCCCTACGGGCATGAAGTTCACATCTATCGCCAAGATAGCGACTCTTTTCTGACGTCCGTTGCGATCTCTTACGGCGCGACGATCTTGCAAAATACGCCCGTTGCAGATGTGGATTTTGGCAATGATGGTGTGACGATCACGACCGCGAAAGGCGCGGCTTACGAAGCAGAATATATCGTCGATGCGGGCGGCTTTCGTTCACTGATCGCGCAGAAATTCGACCTACGCGACTTCGATTTGCAGACTAACACACGCGGGATGTTCACCCACATGGTGGATGTGCCCTGCTTCCATGATGTCAGTTTTTCGCAGAAAGAAGATGGCGTGCCCTTCCGCTGGTCGGAGGGGACCTTGCATCATATTTTCGAGGGCGGCTGGTTGTGGGTGATTCCCTTCAACAATCATCCTGAAGCGACCAATCCTGTTGTGAGTGTGGGGCTGCTGCTTGACCCACGCGTCCACGCGCCGAGAACTGATCTGTCGCCCGAAGATGAATTTAACGGCTTTATCGAGAAATATCCGGGGCTGAAAAAACACTTCGCAAACGCCAAGCAAATTCGGAGCTGGGTGCGAGCCGAGCGTCTCCAGTATTCATCCAAAAAAGTTGTGGGTGACAGATTCGCCCTGATGGGGCACGCGGTCGGCTTCATTGATCCGCTTTACTCAAAGGGGCTGTACGTTACGCATATGACGATCATGCTGCTGGCGGACCTGCTCATCAAGGCAAAAAAGACGGGCGATTATTCTGCCGATGCATTTGCTTCGCTGGAGGAGATCACCTTTGGCTATATTAAAATGCACGACCGCCTGACGACCAATTCGATCAAGTCGTGGGCAAATTACAAGCTCTGGCGGGTTTATGCGGTACAGTGGCTGCTGGGTGCCTATCTCGAATACCTTATGCTGAGCATCACACGCATGCGTGCCAAAGACCGTGACGAGTATATCGCCCTGCTCAAGGACAATCGTTTGGCAGGCGGTGGCTTTGTGGGCTTTTTTGAAGTTCAGCAAAAAATGGATGCTCTCTTCGACGCCGTTGACCCGCACGATGACGCCGACGTTGACCGCATGGTTGCTGAAGCGAACACCCTCTTTCGTGATTTCAAATGGCTTCCGCTGCCCTTTACTGCCATTCTGGACGGTAAAAATCATCTCCCGAAAAGCAAGTTCCGTCTAACGCTCTTCAGCAAGGAAAATGGTTTCATGGGCAGCGGCGCGTATCGCCATCATTTCTTCGGCGATTTATCTCTGCTCAACCTGGGCATCAAAGCCGCGCAAGATAAACTCTTTTACGCTCGCGCCTACCTCCGCTGGCGGCGTAAGAAGGATGCGCGTTTGGCGTGGAAAAAATGACGGCATTGCGAGGAGCATGCTTTTGCGACGTGGCAATCTCCAAGATAATCGGGGAGATTGCTTCGCTACGCTCGCAATGACAGATAAGAGAAAACTATGTTCGATACTTACCTGCGTAACATCAAAGATCGCGTCGGTGAACCCATTGCGCGTCGATTGAAATTTCTCTCGCCAAATACAGCTTCCTTGCTCGGCGTACTCATTGCCCTGGCGAGCGCATTTTTGGCTTCCCGACAAATCTACTTTTGGGGATTGGCTTTCTGGCTCCTAAGCCGCGCCCTCGACGGTCTGGATGGTTTGCTCGCCCGCCTGCACAACAAGCAGACTGATTTTGGAGGATACCTCGACATCATTCTGGACTTTGTCGCTTACGCCGCCGTCCCGCTCGGATTTGGGCTTGGTGCCGCATCCCAAAATGTCTACCTGGTGTTAGCAATTTTGCTTTCGAGCTTCTACGTCAACAGCGCCTCGTGGATGTACTTGGCAGCCATCCTTGAAAAGCGCGCCGCCCGTGACCCTGAAACGAACACGACCATCGTTATGCCCGCGGGCCTGGTCGGCGCCCTCGAAAGCATCACCATCTACTCGCTCTTTTTTGTTTTGCCCCAGCATATTTTCTGGCTATTTATTATCTTTAGCGCCCTGGTCTTTCTTACCGTTATCCAACGTCTGATTTGGGCAAAACGGAATTTGTAATGGCAGGGGCGACCCGCTTGGATTTTTTGCAACAACTTTCTAGCAGCCAAGTATCTGAGAAAACAAAATTCATTTGAAAAAGAGTGTAGGGTCGCCCCTACAACACGCACTTTTATTGGTAAAGGAATCTCATGTCGAATATCAAAAAGAAACAACCTGCCCCCGACTTCACGCTTCAAACCACAGAAGGGGAAGAACTTTCCCTCCTAAACCTCTTAGCAGAAGATCAGAACGTCCTGCTCATCTTCCTGCGGCACCTGGGTTGAATACCCTGCCGCGAGCATGTGGCACAGTTGTGCCAACACCAGTCAGCATTTAAAGAACGAGATACCCGCGTTCTGGTCATCTCATTTGGAACCTTGCCCGCTGTCCAGCAATGGATGCGCGAGAACTGCGATCATTTCACCATACTGCTCGACCGTGATCGCGAAGTCTACAACGCCTACGGTCTGGAACGCTCCTATTGGCGTTCACGAAATTTGAAAACACGCTGGTATTACTTCACCGCCATGTTTCGGGGGCAAAAAACAGGCGATTCTCACGGTGATGACCTCGATCAACTGGGCGGCGATTTCATCATCGGGAAAGATGGTAAATTCAAGTTGATCTATCCCAGCTACGATCCCACGGATCGCCCCCCAGTAGATGATCTACTCAAGATTTTAGAGAAAACAAACGGTCAATCTCATCCTCGGAGCTAAGATTGAATACCATACCCACTCATCCAGTCATCAATGCGGCCATCAACAAGAAGTATGGCCAAAAGTTCAGCATCGTTCGCTCTGCCTTTTTATGGGGTTCAGTCGCGCCCGATATTCCGCTGATCCTGCTCACATTAGGTTACTTGGTCTACATCCGCTTTTTTACATCACAATCCATGATGGCGGGGATGGAGCATATCTTCGATACCTTGTTCTTCAACGACCCACTTTGGATCATCAGCCATAATTTCCTGCATTCGCCAACAATGCTCGTTTTGCTTGGGCTGCTCTTCTGGCGTACGCGAGACCAAAAGCGGAGAAAATGGTGGCTATCCTTCTTGTCGGGCAGTGTGATCCATTCCGTTGTTGATATTCTGACGCACCACGATGACGGCCCTCTGTTATTCTTTCCCTTTGAATGGCAAACACGATTTTTCAGCCCAATCAGTTATTGGGACCCAGCGCATCATGCCGGCCCTGTTCTTGTGGCAGAGCTAGCGATCAACATTTTCTTGTTGGCTTATCTCTTTTTGCCAAAGCTGATTCTCTATTTTAGAAAAAGCTCATGATCGCATTGCCTTACTCTATAGCCTTCGGTTTTAGGAAAATTGCTCAATGCTTTAGATAGCGAGTAAAATAGTGTGGTATTGATTACTAAAAGGAGAAAGAATGAAAACAGAAAGTGGATTGGAATATACCGAAGTAGAAGCAGGCACAGGTGTACAGGCAGAAGCGGGAAAAACCGTTGGCGTGCATTATGAAGGAAAACTTCTCGACGGCACAGTTTTCGACAGTTCTTATAAACGCGGCACACCGATCGAATTCAAATTGGGCATCGGGCAGGTTATCCAAGGTTGGGATGAAGGTATTGCGCTAATGAAAGTCGGTGGAAAAGCTCAACTGACTATTCCGCCAGAGCTGGGGTATGGCGCACGTGGTGCGGGTGGCGTTATCCCACCGAATGCCACGCTCGTTTTCGATGTAGAATTGGTAGACGTCAAATAATAATATTCAATAACTCCCTCGCAATTGAGAGGGAGTTTCTCAATCAGGAGGATGGACACATGAAACAGAATGTTGTTTTTTTTGAAGCAGAAGGTGGGGCCGATAAAGGAGATGATGGTCATCGCCGAGATACAATGCCGATGGTCAATGCGGTCAAATCAAAAGGGTGGGATGCTGAAGTTATTTTTTACTAGAAACCCCAGAATGCTCCGACCTGTGGTCGGAGATGAATGGCAAGGGGGTTTGGGGACTTGGTCCCCATGTTAAAATTTCCGCTTGCAGAAGCCCCGACCTGTGGTCGGGGTGATTCACTGTCCTGTTTTTAAAACCGCCAAGAAAAGAAAAAGCTTGGCGAACTTTAATAAAAACTCTGCGTCCTTCGCGCCTTGGCGGTTCATCACCTTCTCTAAAACTTCACCACCGTCACCCCTGCGCCGCCTTCTTTTTCCTTCCCCTCTTCAAAAGATTTCACATAGGGGTTTGCGCGCAATGCCTCGCGCACAACTTCGCGTAGTCTACCTGTCCCCTTCCCATGCACAACACGCACAAATGGCATCTCGGCCACATAGGCTTGGTCAATATAACGATCCAATTTATCCAGCGCGTCATCGGCACGTTCACCGCGAATGTCCAGTTCCATTCTCGGCAATACCGCAGATGCAGTTCGGATCCTCGGCGTGCTCGCAGGCTTTTCTTCTTTCTCTTTCCTAGCTTTTTTCTTTAGCTGCAAATCCTTCAGCTTTGCCCACATGCGCAAAGCGCCCACCTGCACTTCTGCTTCACCTTTTCCCAAAGCGGTCACGATGCCCTCCGTGCCCAGCGATTTCACATACACTTTATCGCCAATGCCCGCCTCTTCACTGGATACTGAAAACAGCTCACTGATTACTGGCTTCTTCTTTTTCTTTCGGATTGGCTGCTTGATTTTCTTTTCAACAGCTTGAATCTGCTCTTTGACTTCTTCAATTTCTTCGAGCGGTTTCTCTGCTTCTCGCAGCCTGCGCTTCATCTCCTGGATTTCAGCTTGTGTGGCTTCGACCTGGCTTTTTGCCTCTTCCCGAGCTTTCTCGAGAATCTTGAGCCGCTCTTCTTCGATATTCTCCAGCTTCTCGTTCAATTCTCGTCTCAAGCGATGTGCCTGAATACGCGCTTTTTCGGCTTTGCGACGTTCTTTAAAAGCAACTTTTCGTTGGCGGTGAATATCTCCGAGCATGGAATCAACGCGCATTTCTCCTGGGTCGATCTCACTCTCCGCTGCAATGAGCACGCTGGATGGGAGTCCGAGCCGTTTGGCAATTGCGAGGGCGTTTGAGCGGCCGGGCAATCCTATCGTCAATTTATAGGTCGGACGCAGGGTATGCAAATTAAATTCCAACGAGGCATTTACAACTTTCTGGGTTGTGTGGGCAAAAGCCTTCAATTCAGGGTAATGTGTGGCGACAAAAGAAAGCGAGCCGCGCTCAAGAAGCTCCGAAAGGATGGCGCGCGCGAGTGCCGCTCCCTCCTGAGGGTCTGTGCCCGCGCCCAATTCGTCAAAAACAACAAGGGATTTATCATCCGCTTTTTTCAGTATCTGGCTGATATTTTTGATATGCCCCGAAAATGTCGAAAGCGATTGCTCGATGGATTGCTCGTCACCAATATCGGCATGAACAGAGGCAAAACAGGGCAATGTCGAGCCAGATTTTGCGGGGATATGCAGCCCGGATTGGGCCATGAGCGCTAATAAGCCAACGGTTTTTAGCGTGACCGTTTTGCCGCCCGTATTTGGTCCCGTGATAACGAGGGCACGAGTTTCTGCATCAAGAGCGATATCAAGGGGAACAACGGTTTCAGGGTCGAGGAGAGGATGACGGGCTTCTATCAAGTTGAAGGTTTGAAAGTTTAATGTTGAAGATTGCTTTGTTTTTTTCTTTGAACTTTCAACTTTTGACCTTTGACCAAGAATTGGCTCATTCGCATTAATTGCATCTGCATATTTTGCTTTTGCAAAGGCCAGGTCGAGGGCGGCAAGGGACTCTACGCCAGTGCTGATTGCGTCCTTGTTTTCGCCAATTTTGGCACATAACTCTGCTAGGACACGGCGTTCTTCATCTCTTTCAGCGAGCTGCAATTCACGAATTTTATTATTCCCCTCAACGGTGCTGAGGGGTTCAATAAAGAGCGTCGCACCCGAAGATGATTGGTCGTGAGTAATGCCCTTGAGTTGCCCTTTATATTGAGCCTGTAAAGGGATCACATAGCGTCCATCACGCTGGGTAATGATCGCTTCCTGGAGCATCTTCTGATTTTTAGTATTGCCGATGATCTTTTGCAATTTCGTCATCAGCCTGTCATGCGAAACGCGGCGCTCTTTTCGAATGGAGGCGAGTTGTGGAGAGGCAGAATCGAGAATTTCACCTTTCTCTGAGATGGTGTGTGTGATCGCATCCACCAAGCCAAGAGGAGGCGGGAGCTTTTCAACGATTTTTTTTAGATTACGGAATTTCTCTTGCTCAACCTCTTCTTTGCCAAAAGCTTTTCTCAATTTTCGGGCAGCGATGAGAGTGGATTTTATATCGAGCAAATGCTGTGTTTCTAAAACCCCGCCGCGTTCGGCTAATTTTACAGGCTCGCGTACATCCCGTGCACCGCCGACACTGACAGTTTCATACGTGGAAAAAAGGAGACGGGCTTCTGTGGTCTCTTCCAAGCGGATCTTGGCTTTTTTGAAAGAGGGCGTTGGTTTTAGATTCTCGGCAAGTTCTACTGATGCACTAAAAGCACAATGCGCGGAAAGGTGTGCGAGGATCTTATCGTATTCGAGGAGGGAGAGGGTTTTAGGGTTCATTGCAGAGTGTATTTAACCACAGATTCTCACTTACAGATAAATGAAGTTCAAATCGGGAACCCTAATGTACAAAATCTTTCAAAAAGATAGAGATTTTCTATTGCCCAAAGATATCTCTGTTTTTATCCAGCCATGCGTTCAATTCTCCCAGACGCTCGTTGAAATCTATCATCGTTTGGGCATCCCATTGCGTAAACCAGGCGGTCACGTCAGGACCCAGGCTTTTGTAAACGCTCTGCAGTTCCGCCAATCCACTTTGGGTGACCTGGATATATTTTCGGCGCGAGTCGCTTTCGTCTTTTTCTGCGCTAAGAAGCCCTCTGTTGAGTAATTTCTGAACGATCTTTGTTATGCCGGGTTGGTTTAGCTCCATCACTTTTGCGAGGCTGGAAATTGTCCACTTTTCTTCGGATTGCCGAATGCAATGCGAGAGGACTGAAAATTGGGAGAGCGTAAATCCATGTTTCGACAGGAGTTTATTCATTCTCGTTGTATAGAGTTGACTGAGTATGCCCAGTGAGAGGGCGATGCCTCCAGCCAGCTCTTCTTTGCTTTTTGTCATTAATTTATTTCTCCTAGGGCTTTCGCACGAGTGGGCGTGCGTCGCACCAACTTCGACAAACAGATGCTAATTGACAAGCATTTTTCCTGCCGAAGAGAAGATGCCTATCGTTTTGGTGCGTCGCACCCTTTTTCTCGCGCAAAAGCGAAAAACTCATCTCCATAAATTCACTCTTGACAATATATTCCAGGGAATATATAATCCATTCTTAGGAATGCATTCTACCACCATTTTGTTCTTTTATAAGGAGATTACCATGTCAGAAGAAAAAAATAAATCTTTTCCCAAGTTGAGAAATTTCATTGAGAGTCTGAATCATAAGCCTTCGTTGGGCTGGTTAGCTCTGATCTCAGTTGTCTCTTTCGGATTGATGGGAGCAGCCAATACCCTTCTGGAAGAGAGTTATAGCAAATCGAAATTTCCTGTTCCTTTCGCAGTTGGACAAACCACCTTCGATGGCGAGCTTTTGAAGTCCTATTATAAAACGATGATAGATCTGGGCACATTGGATATATTTGTGAAAACCCAGTTCATTGATTTTCTTTTCATCATTACAGTCATTTTGATGGGTCTTTCTCTGTGGGCGTTTGTAGCACGCTTGCATCAGCCGGATACTTTCTTCCGCAAAGCCGGGCTTTGGTTTGCCCTTTCTTTACCTTT
>CAZOOX010000091.1:0-15427 GCA_964581545.1 uncultured Anaerolineaceae bacterium | reverse complement strand
AATAAACTCTCAACACAGTAAGAGCCTGTGTCAAATCCTCTCTCACACAGTGAGAGCCTGTGTTAAATATACTCTCCGGATGGGAGCCATATCCCCTCTCGTTCGATAAACTAAACTTAGATCTGGTTAGTCTAACTAAAGATGGAGATTCTTCATGTTGATGCCTTCGGATCGTACTAACGAACTAAAGTGTCCCCATTAGAGGGTTGTATCGTAAATATAACACTGGTACAACCTAAAAATTGGTAACGTCTTCACTCTAATTGCTTGGCCAAACTGTTGCGCCCATTCGTTTGGCGAATGGGCGCAAATTTCTCGGATAATGATTCTTTCAATTCAATTTCCATTTGCAGACTCAAGAAACTTCTTACATAACACCGGACGCCTAACTAAGCCTGGGTGGCCTTTTCCCACACCAGACACTGAATTTGTTCGATATTTTGGGGTTATTCGAAAGCAAAACTTAGATGGTCTCAAAGGCTGGGGAATAGAAGGAAAAATTTGTACTGCTGATAGAGCCTTTCATTTTACTCAAAACCTTAGCTATACTAACAAAACAGGGCAAAAAACTAGTCTAAGATGTAATCAAAAAAAATTATATTTTGATGGCAATGCAGTAGGCACAGTAGAAATAGGTATCACACTAAAAAGTAGAGAAAAAAACAAGAAATATACTATCTAGATGATTTATTGGAGCATTTTCTGAGCCTACACGTAAGTGTAAGAAAGCATAAAGGCACAGATGTTAATTCCGATTTACTACGAGCAGGTAAGCATATTATTTCTTTGTACCAACATGCTAGTACATCAATGGGGGGAGAAAAAACTGGCTTAAAAAGCTGGTGGGTTCAAGTGGGCTCTCCACAAATACTGCTAACTACAAACAATCAAGATATAGCGGGGTTTCCTCAGAACACCAAGAAGATTTCAATCCCAGATGGTTTAAATGTTGATTTGTTCTTCTCAGATGTTAAATATAGTGGTCACACAATTCCGACATGGATTATTGCGGAGAAGCAAAATACTGACGAGAAGCTTGTACGTTTATTAAAAACTTATTTGTTTAGATTACATGCCGAACATGAAAGTCTTAGATTAGTTCTTAGGCAAATACTAAGTGGTGAAATCCCATTAAAAAGAGATTCAAACGAATTCCAAACGCTTCAAAAATATCTCAATACTGCGACAAGGAGAATAACAAGATTAGAAAAAAAATCTAAACAAGCCTTTTACTCACAAGTCATAGAATTTGCAAAACTCTCCCTACAAGGAATAAAACCCGGAGAAACTGAATTATTCTTAGACACACTAGCACAATTAGACATACGACCTAACATTAGACAAAAAGTCAGCGAATACATTGACCAATGGGATGATGTAAAAAACATTACCGTAATTGAGAAGATGGAGATTGAGCAAATGGGTGATAAATACAAAGTAAAACAAGCTGGAGTTGTTGGGCCAAACAGTCGAGTTCGAGATACTAACTTCGATCTTTCCTATACAGAGAGTGTTTCCAAAATTGATTTAGATATGTTAGCCAGTGAACTTGCGTTACTTAGGCAACAACTTAAAGGTAAAGCAACAAAGCCACAACATGACAGTTCAATTGGAGAAATCGCAAATGCTGAAATCGCAGCAAAAGAGGGAAATAGTGAAAAGAGTTTAGAACATCTTTCAAAAACAGGCAAATGGGTTTTTGAAGTTGCAACAAAAATAGGAGTATCTGTTGCAGCCGCAGCTCTTAAAATCGCATTAGGTTTATAAACTCATAAGAAGTTACGTCTGATAATCAAGAAAACGGGTTTCTTATTGCCCATCTTGCCCCGAACCACAGCCTGTGCTAAACTCATTTCATGGCTGAAGACACCATGCTCACCGAAGCTATTGAAGCAATTCGTCAGGGGAATAAGGCAAGTGCGAAAGATATTCTCACGCGCCTGATCAAAGCAGATCAACATAATGCCATCTATTGGGTATGGATGAGCGCCGTTGTAGAAACAAAAAAAGAGCGTTTATATGCGCTTCAAACCGCTTTGCGTGCAGACCCCGACAATGCCGCAGCCAAACGCGGCCTTGTTTTGCTCGGTGAAATGCCACCTGATGAGAGTATTGAACCTTTCCCGCTTCACCATCCCCGCCTTTGGGAAGATGAATTGATTCAAGAGGAAGAGGAGAAAGAGACCGGTATTAAGGGCCTGATCGCTAACCCTGTCGTTCGCTTGGCAGGAATTGGTATCGGCGTGCTCGGCATAATCGCTCTGGCCATCTTTGGTCTTTCTCAACGTAGAAAGGTCGCTCGCCCCGCAACGATCACGCCAGGGCCATCTCCCACCTATACATTAACCCCTACAGCCTTGAATGCAAAACCAGTTAGCACAGCACCTTTTATTGGCCCTACGCCTCTTTGGGCATTGCTGGATGCAACTTATACCCCAACGCCGCTCTATGTAAACACACCTCGCTCTGTTCAGGCAAGTGACTATGGGCACGCAGTTGATGCAGCCTACAAAAATGGAGATTGGGAAGCATTGATCACCGCGATGGAACAAGTCGCCACCCTTGAGCCAGAGAGTGCTGACCCTCATTATTACATCGGTGAAGCCTATCGTTTTTTGGAAGAAAACTCAAAAGCGATCGCAGCTTATGACAGGGCTCTTAATATAGACGAAGATTTTGGCCCTGCTTATCTAGGGAAAGCACGTGTGCTCCCCTATGTTGGCGGCGCAAGTGGTGTCCGCTCTGCTCTGGATAGAGCCATAGAAAGAGACCCCTTCTTTGCTGAGGCTTATCTTGAACGCGCGATCTATTTTACAGACAAAAAGAAGTATGAAGCAGCCCTTGAAGACCTCGAGACAGCCATTCAACTTTCACCCAATTCGGCACTCGCATATTATCATCTTGCTAAAGTTCATTGGCTAGAAGAAGAACTTGAAGATGCTCTCCTCGCGGCAGAGAAATCTCTCGAACTGGATCGCACAAACCTGGCAACATTCCTTCTTATGGGTCAACTTTATGAAGCGAACGACCAGATTGAGAAAGCCGTTGAGGTTCTGGAGCTTTATGTTCTATACGATGAAGAGAACGCCGAAGCCTTCGGCATTATCGGCGGAGCATATTATGCCGAAGGAGACTATGAAAAAGCCATCGAAACCCTCGACCTTGCTATAGAGCTAGATCGGCGTTCTGGGTTGGCACATTATTACCGCGGTCTTTCCTATTTTGAGTTGGAAGATGGAGAAAATGCCATCAATGATCTTGATAAAGCAAATCGCCTTCTTTCCGATTCCTTTGATGCCAGCCTTTCTTTAGCCAAAGCCCATATCCTTGTTGAACACTATGGTGACTGTTATTTACAAGTAGAACGCACCCGCTCTCTCGCTGAAACTGAACTTGAAGAAGCGCTGATCTACTATTGGCGTGCTACATGCCATGAAGGGCGTGAAGACATATCTTCTGCCCTTAAAGACTGGGAAAACCTTCTCGATATGTCCCCCAGCGCAGAGATACACGATCTCCGTGCCGAAGCTCAAGAGCATATTGAAGAACTATATACTCCAACGCCGACGAGTACAAAGAATCCTACGCCAACTAAAACACCCAGACCCTCTCAAACGCCAACGCCTGAAGACTAAAACTCAGAGTAAATTTGCAACAGGATCTATGCCAAAAGCTAACTTGTCTTTTCAAAATGCAAGATACCTTTTTTGCTTTATAATCCCCTTATGCGTACAGCACAGATCATCTACAACCCTGCGGCGGGGCGCTTCCCCGTTGCTATGGCTATACCTTCCGCCGAACATGCCCTCCGCGATGCTGGCTGGGAAGTAAGTTCCACATCCACGCGTTCAGGTGAAGATGGAACCTATCTTGCGAAAAGAGCAGCAGAAAAAGGCACCGACGCTGTTTTCGCTGCTGGCGGAGATGGCACCATTGGGCAGGTTGCCAGCGGTTTAATTGGTACAGAAACAGCGCTTGGCGTTCTTCCCGCAGGCACAGCAAATGTATGGGGAAAAGAACTCGGTATGCAGCCTTATTCATTCCTGGCGAAAAACGCCCTTGAAGAAAACGCAAAAAAACTGGCAAATGCCTCCATTTACGCGGTAGATGTTGGGGTCTGCAACCAACAGCCCTTTTTAATGTGGGCAGGCCTGGGGTTAGATGCGCTCTCTGTCCAAAAAGTGGAGCCACGTTTCAGGCTCGAAAAATTCTTTACCGTGCCCGAATACGCCACATCCGTCCTTCTTACAGCTGTTCGGTGGCGCGGCATCTCACTCAAAATATGGGCAGACGGAAAAAAGATCGAAGGGCACTATATCCTCGCCGTGATCAACAATATTCGACATTATATGGGCGGGCTTACCAATCTCTCGCCAGATGCTCTTCTCGACGATGGCATCTTCGACCTATGGCTTTTCAGCGGCAACAATATGGCCGACGCGCTGCGCCCCGTTGTGGAAATGTGGGGTGGCCGCCATATAGATTCTTCTCATACCCGCCGTATCCCATTCAAAAAATTACATCTCGAAGCCGACACAGACTTTGCCATTCAAACCGATGGTGAGCCACGTTTTGATACCAAAAATGCCACCATCAGCGTAAAAAAACGTGCTTTGCGCGTCCTCATGCCCCAAAACGCGCTTAGTGCACTTTCACAGGAGCCGATCTCGTGAAAAAATCGATTATCAATTCCTGGGTCATCTTGGGCGCATTATCCACTGCCGGTTTTTTGCTTCTCTTTTCTTTTATACTGGGATTAGGCTTCACAGCCCCCAAAGAAGATACGGCAAATTGGCAGCTTGCCGCCCTAACCGTAATTCCTGGTCCCACATCAACGCCTCGTATCGCCCCTGACCCTACACATGATCCCGCTTTAGGAACAGCCACTCCGCTCCCCGGAGAACTCGCGTTAAACGGATTCGCCCAGATCAAAGGCACTGATGGAGAAGGCCTGCGCCTGCGACAAGCCCCCAGCCTCGAAGGAGAACCCCTCTTCCTTGGCTACGACACCGAGATCTTCGGCATTCTCGATGGTCCCGTTGAGAAAGATGGCTACACTTGGTGGTATCTCTCTGCCCCCTACGATGATACCCGCGCTGGCTGGGCTGTCGCCGATTTCCTCGAAGCAATTCCCGCACCATAACTCTTTTCTCTCCCCTAAATTCCACGCTTTTGGAATTTGGGGGAGAGGTCCGAAGGACAGAGGGGCAGAAAAGCGAAAAACAATATAAAAAGGAAACACAATGAATTTAAAACCAACTGCACTTGATGCAAATAAAAGCAAAAAAGAACTCACCCTAACCTGGAACGACGGTCACATCAGCACCTATTCCTTCTCTCTCCTACGCGCTGCCTGCCCCTGCGCCGAATGTCGCGGCGGACACGACAATATGGGTTCAGAACCTGATCCTGAGGTTTTCAATACTCCGATCACTGACACAAAAGAGACACAACTCAAAGATGTGGTTGCGACAGGTTCTTATGCTATTTCCATTCTCTGGGAAGATGGTCACGATTACGGGATATTCAAATGGAGTTTCTTGCGAGCCTTATGCCCTTGTGACAAATGCCGAGGATAAAAAACGCCTCAAAAAAACAAGACGCTGAGCAAATTCAACTCGGCGTCTTTTTTATTTAAGCAGATATGCATTTCAGGCAAAGAGATGCTCTTTGAGGGCAAGCAAGCCTAAATCAAGTACGAGACGGGCTTAATATCCCGACTTTACGAAAATATCCCCGACAGTGTTTCGTAATGATGTCCTTTGCGCTGGTCATCCTTGTAGAATGCAAGATAGCTGACAACTTGGTAGGGAACGAATTTTTGCTCATGCGGCTTATGAATGGCGAGATCAAAATAAGTGTGCCAAGTACCCGAGTTAAAATAGAGCTGGTCATCGAGATGAGTACGGCTTTCTGTAGTATCAAGGGGGACAACTTCGTGGTGATGGGTATGACCATAGACAATATAAAGGGCTTCTTTAGTGAGAAAAGCAGGTTCTTCTAGTGCCTTTTTTGCATAAGAGATCTCCCCACCCCAAATCTCTTCCTGAATCCACAAGATCAGGTCGTTGATCGTTTTGAAGGAAGCCCGTTTTGAAATTTGCAAAGCTATTTCGAGCTTGTCGACATTATCAAACTGAAATCTTTTGTCGGCTTCACGAACTACTTTTAGTTTAAGAAAATCATCTCCAAGAGACTCCCAAAGTTTTTTGATCTTGGTTTGCATGCTATTGGGAAGATTATTATGCTTAATTTGACTACTGACCCAAAGCCAGGTTGCCAGTGCAGGGCGAACATGGCTGATTTCGTGCAGGTTTTCAACAATCGCAAGCGGAAGCTCGGGAATACGTCGCTCTATTTCGAGAGGGAAACGATTAAGCATTTCAACAGTAAAAACATCGCCCAAGGCTGAATTTATGCGTCCCTTTTCGGCGTTGTAATTGAATTGGTCGTGAATATCACCATGCTGTGCATAAACTTTATATTGCGCTAATTTTTTCGCTAACTCAGGGGCGTCTTCCGGGCGATAGGGGAAAGGAGCATTATCGTGCGATAATCCCAATGCATCCACAACATCTGCGCGTATTTCATCGAAGTCTGCTCCGGGGATGCCATAATACCAATCATGATTCCCGATCATATAGTAGATGTGGGTTTCCACTTCAACAAGGTCTTTATCTTCTTCCCAGTTTTTTTGAGATGTTAGCTTTTTAGGGATCTCGACTCTAAGTTCCTGCAAAACGCGCAAAGATTCTTCATTTTGCTTGAAGATCGCTTGTGTAATTTGCTTTATTTTTTCTGCATAAGCGGGTTTTGTACGATCTGTCCATGGGCGGGTATAGTCAGGGGAGCTTTCTTCTGTATCCAGCCAAAGGGTAGAGTGCAAAGGGTCAAGAATATCGCCCAAAAGCAAGATATTGATCTCTTTGATCGGTTTATAACTGCCATCTGAACGCCACGAAGCACGCATTGCCATTTCGTCGAGACGTTCAGCAAAAACATAGAAAGCATCAGAAGAAATTGCTTTTCCGCAAGTGCTGTCACCAAGATGAAGGTCACTAATGATGATGAGCATTTCTTATTCCTATTGAGCATAAAAATGCCCGAAATTGATGCTTCGGGCATTGGTATTTATTGTTGATTCTGGGGTTGAGTATTCCCGTTGGGTTTTGGCTCAAAGATCCGGTCAATTCTTTTCCGAACCCCTGAGAGCATGCCTGTATGAAGCAACATCAACACACTGGTCAATGTCATTCCTAAAAAGAAGAGAACATCTCCAAAAAGGTAATCGTAGTTCACGTCAGAAGCAAAAACATAGTGATAGACGATCAAATAAAGATGAATAAGGGCAATGATGATCAAAGGAATAGAAAAAGGTCTTAGGTCATGATTTTCGATCAACAAGTGCAAGCCAACAAATCCTACGACGGCAGCCCACATGAGCACTATATATTTAGCAAAACTAGTCATATAGTATGCCTGTTCGTAGAGCCTATATAAAATGGCTATGTACAAAACACTTATTCCTGCCAAAGTTGCCCAAGCATAGAGATTAATAGCCACTGGCAAAACCAGATTATGAAAATACCTAATGCCTACCAATGCAACGATCCACCCGATCAAATAAGCCAGGGCAATGGTAATGATGACAGACCAGATGTTTTCGCGCATCCGTTGGTTATGAAAAACCAGAAATTGGACAGCTACAAAGGCAACGCTAAGCATTGCTATGCCCAAGCTAACCAGACTGACCAGCAGCATAACAACTCGCAAAGCTGGGTCGGCGACTTTATTACCTCCGTTTTCAGGAGGAGTTGGTATTGGTTCCGGTTGATGGAAAGGAGATTCACCATTCATAATCATTCACCCAAATAGAATATAGAGATTTGTATTCTATCACTTTTTACTTATTCTATCGCTTCTTTTAGCGCTGTTGCCATCTCTCCAAATTGGGGCGTGTAGAGCATTTCTTCTGTGCGGGGACGCGGTAATTTAACTTCCAGGTCTAATTTGATGCTGCCTGGGCGTTGCGTTAGCACAAGGACGCGGTCGGCGAGAAAAAGTGCCTCGCTGATCGAGTGCGTAACCATAATGACCGTTTTTTGGCGTGCTTGCCATATACGGAGTAATTCTGTCCCCATCCGCTCACGGGTTAAGGCGTCTAGCGAAGCGAATGGCTCATCCAGCAGGAGGATGTCCGGGTCGTGTACCAAGCTGCGGGCAAGAGCGACGCGGTGTGCCATCCCACCTGAAAGGTCACGAGGGAGATTATTTTCAAAGCCATTTAGTCCGACCAGATCGATCAAATCCTGTGCTTTGCTATGCGCTTCTTCTTCATTTACGCCTTCCATTTCCAGGGGCAAAATGATATTTTCCAACACAGAACGCCAGGGCATCAAGTTTGAATCCTGAAAAACCATGCCGATGCGCGGCGTTCCACCAGCAAAGGCAACTGTACCGCGAGTAGGGCTAAGCAGGCCACTCAAAACACGCAGGAGAGTACTTTTCCCACAACCTGAGGGTCCCACTATGCAAAGAAATTCTTGCGGGCAAAGAGTGAAAGAAATATTCTCTACCGCGTGAAGGCCGCCGTTGTCGTCGGGAAAGATCATGTCCATTTGCTGGACGGTGAGGATGGGGGTGGGTTTCATTTTTTAGCAAGATTGGTTCACTCTGACAGAGTGAACCAATCTCTGTATCTACCTTAGGGCAAAAATTCGTTTGTATAGGCTTTTTCTATTTCAATTTTTTCGGGAATCAACCCCATCTCAAAGAGGACTTCGTTCATATTCTCCCATGCCTGAGGGTCGGCGTAACCGGGATTATCAATCTGCCAAAATTCAATGGAGGTTGCCAAAACCTGTTTTTGGATAGTTTCATCGGCCTCTGCCAAATTCTCGACATATTTTTTGCTGATCTCGTAAGCTTCATCAGGGTTTTTGGCAGCATAGTCTAATCCGCGCAAAAAAGCAGTGACCATCTTTCGTACCAGCTCGGGATTTTCTTTGATGGTTTTTTCACTGGTCAGCAAGCCATTGGATGCCAGGCTCACATAATCAGCTACACGAATTTCGTTAACTTCATATCCTTGCGCTACCAATTGGTTTGGCTCGTTTGCGGCGTAGCCAACAATTGCTTCTTCCTGATCGGCTGCCAAAGCCTCTACCTGATTAAAACCAATGGCATCCAAGGTTAGGTCGCCTTCATCCATCCCATTGGCGTGTAGAAGCGCAACAAAGCCGATGTAATTTGCCCCAAAAAGACCGGGCAAGCCTATCTTCTTGCCTGCCAGATCAACAGGGTTAGAAATGCCTGCTTCTGCTTTGGAGATGACAGAAACAGGATAATCTTTATACCACGCAGCAACATAAACCACAGGTAAACCTTGTGCGCGTGCCAACGGAACCTGCTCTCCAGAAACAACAGAGAAAGGCAGTGTTCCCGCGCCAACGAGTGCAACGCCATCGGTCTCAAAGCTGTAATCGAACTCGATCTCGATCCCTGCTTCTGCGAAATATCCTTTCTCTACTGCCACATAATAAGGCGCATATTGGATATTGGGGATATAGCCCATTGGCAAACGGATATGCTCCAGTTCTGCGGGTTCGGGAACAGCAGTTGTTCCACAAGCAGAGAGAAGAAGGCTAAAAATAAGAATGGTGAAAAGAAAGCGTGCTGATTTTGACATGATTCTCCTGTTTTACGCAAATTTCTCCCTTCAAGGCGTATAGAGGCAGGCAGCAATGTGTAAAGAATAGCTTTATGACTTTAACAAAAGGCCCTGAAAACTATAGTTTTCAGGGCAAATATAAAGACAGCGCTAATCCTTTCAGCACTACTTGATACCTTCTACTATCCGGACTATACCGTCGGCTCCGGAATCTCACCGGATCATGCACTTCGTCTTCGTGCTTCGCACTCCGCTCAGCGCTCGTGGGCTTTACCACCGATCGGGAATTCGCTTTCTCAAGCGTCACCCTGCCCCGAAGGTTAAACTGAATTGAATCTGATTATAATCGTCTCTAGGGAAAGGTCAATAGAGTCTTTTGGCACAATCACATTATTTCATTATGCCAAAACGTTATTATCGATCAACCGCGTCGTGCCAATATAAACAGCCATTGAAAGCAGTGCTTTTTTGTTGACGGTCTCTAATTCTTCAAGAGTCTCAAAATCAGCGCAAGAGACATATTCCAAGCGGGCCAAAGGCTCAGCGTTAATAATATCTTCCATTATTTTTCGGATAGCTTGGGCATCGCGCTCACCACTTTTATAAGCGGATTCGGCTGCTGCGAGAGATTTCGAGAGAACCAGCGCAGCCTGACGCTCTGCGGGGTTAAGATAAGTATTGCGGCTCGACATCGCCAGCCCGTCTCGCTCGCGGATAATGGGCTGGGTCAGGATCTCAACAGGCATATTCAGGTCCCGAACCATCTGCCTTATAACTGCCGCTTGTTGGGCATCTTTCTGCCCGAAAAAAGCTTTCTGCGGTTGAACGGCGTTAAAGAGCTTTGTAACGACTGTCGCCACACCACGAAAATGTCCCGGTCGTTTCTCCCCTTCGAGGGGTTGGGTGATCTTTTCAACATCTACCCATGTCTGAAAATCAGGCGGATACATCACTTCGGGCGTGGGCATCCAGAGCAGATTTGCGCCCGCTTCTTGTAAGAGAGCGGCATCCCGCTCGAGGTCACGGGGATATGCGTCGAGGTCATCGGTGGGGGCAAACTGTGTGGGGTTCACGAAGATGCTCACCACAACGGAAGCAGATTGCTCGCAAGCGCGTTTTACGAGAGAAAGATGCCCCTCGTGCAGGAATCCCATTGTGGGAACGAATCCTACCGGTTCTGGAAGTTCATTTCGAGCCTTTCTTAATTCCTTTATGGTAACAACTTTTTCTAGCACATTCATTCTAAGTTCCTATTGACAGTTTTTCCCCCTATGTTACACTATAAATATCAAATTCATGAGAAAAGGAGATTAAATCAAATGGCTTTTTCAAAAACTAATTCCAAAGGTACGACTTATTATTTGCACGCCAACGAGCGAGTAACCAAAGCAGGTAAAAAATACAACTTGTATTTCTTCTCAAAAGATATTCGCGCTGACAAAGCAGTTGACGCAATGCCTGAAGGCTACGAGTTGATCGAAATGAAAACGGGTTTGCCCGCATTGAAGAAGATTAAATAATTTGATAAAAAATGCTTATGCCGAAAGGCGTGAGCATTTTTTCTTTTAGGAGGAAAATTATGCCCGCATTAAATCGTGTTCAGATCATTGGAAGATTAGGTCAAGACCCAGATGCCCGCTACACCCCAACTGGTAAGCAGGTGGTGAAGTTTAGCGTGGCAATCTCGAACCGCTGGAAGAAAGATGGAGATGTTAAAGAATATACCGAATGGGTCAATATTGAAGCGTGGGGAAGGCTTGCCGAAATTTGTAATGAGTATTTGCGTAAGGGGAGCCTGGTCTTTATTGAGGGGCGTTTAAAAACTGATAAGTATGTGGATGATACGAATACCACCCGCTATTTTACAAAGGTGGTTATTCAACAAATGCAGATGTTGGATAAGCGTGAGGATACGAATGTGATCGAGGAAATGCCTGCTGAATATGAAGCAGAGTAAATATTTGCATGGTTTTCCCTAAAATATTTATTCAAGATGTAATGAGATGCCTGTTCCTAACAGGCATTTTTCTTTTTT
The DNA here is from genome assembly GCA_964581545.1 of uncultured Anaerolineaceae bacterium. GTDB lineage: Bacteria > Chloroflexota > Anaerolineae > Anaerolineales > Villigracilaceae > Desulfolinea. The sequence goes on along the minus strand of CAZOOX010000091.1, from coordinate 3,722 downwards.
TGTTTTGCACCAATAAATGTAATTAGATAGGGTAAACTCTTAGCAGAAAAAAGATGGCATTAGTATGAACCATTACCAAAACAAGGTTTTCTAGGTGGCAGAAAAGTGTTAAACGAACTCTTTGAAAAGTTTATTCATTATTTTAGGATTGATTTCTGGGTGATATGGGGACTTGCCGCTCAGGGTTTTTTCTTTTTGCGGCTAATTATTCAATGGCTTCAATCAGAAAAAGAGAAAAAAACAATTGTTCCGCTAAGTTTCTGGTGGTTGGGCATTGTTGGTGCAATTATGCTTTTTATTTATGCTGTAGTCAGAAAAGACATCGTTTTTATTATCACATCCATTTTGCAGTTGATCATTTATGCCCGAAATTTCAAAATAGCACTTGACGCAAGAGATAAAGTCTCTATTACTGCTGATCGCGAAAAAGAGTAATTTGATATACTACCAAAACCCTTAAACAACCCTTCTGAAAGGTGATTAATTGGAACCCATATCTGTAGTCATACCAGCTTATAACGAAGCAAATGCAATTCTTGAGATCATTGAGAAAATTCAACAAGTCTTGCTCGATGAAAATATCGTCGGCGAGATCATTGTCGTAGATGATGGCTCTGCCGATCAGACAGCAGAGGTTGTTTCCCAGACAACGTGCCGATTAATACGCCACTCTTATAATAAAGGATACGGAGCTTCACTAAAAACAGGCATCCGACAGGCAAAAAACAGTATCATACTTATCATTGATGCCGATGGCACATATCCTTGCGAAGCGATCCCTTTGCTCATAAAGGAAATGGATACGCATGATATGGTTGTGGGGGCGAGAACGGGGGATATTGTCCAGGTCCCGCCCCTTCGCCGCCCTGTAAAGTGGATTTTAAATAAACTGGCCAACTATCTTAGCGGTACAACTATCCCCGATCTGAATTCTGGCATGAGAGCCTTTAGGCGAGAAAATGTGATCTCTTATTTTCGTTTATTACCCTCTGGCTTTTCTTTTACAACAACCATCACGTTGATCATGCTCACAAATGATTTCAATGTGCTTTATCTCCCCATCAACTACTATGAACGCACAGGGAAATCTAAAATACGCCCCATCCACGACACGATCAATTTCTTCTCCCTTGTTTTCAGAATGGTTTTATTTTTTAGACCATTACGGATTTTTGTGCCGATGATCTTTTTCTTTAGCCTTTTAAGTATTACCAAAGTCATTTATGACATCAATACCTACGACTTTCATTTGGCAACTTCCACCGTTGTTTTACTTACGCTAACTTTTCAAACAACTATCTTAGGTTTAATTGCTGACCTCGTTGTCTCTTTACACAAAACTGAAGGATAGAAAATGTCCAGAGAAGATAGAGATCAAGAGCTATTTGACGAAATTGCGAAGAAATATATGCGTAAAGATTTGGCCCCTTCATCTTCTTTCGCTAGAAAGCAACAACTTCTCACGGCTTTAAATCCGTTCTTCGGTGAAGAAAAATCTATCGGTATTATTGTAGACATTGGTTGCGGGATTGGTGCCCCTGCAAAATATCTGGATGGTCATTATCAGCAGTATATTGGGGTAGATCAATCAGCAGAGATGATCCTGGTTGCAGAATTATTTAACCAAGACTATTCTCAGGCCAGTTTTGCAGCAGACAGTGTCAAAAGCACCCAGCTTAGAGAAAATATCGCCGATATGATTCTCTCTATTGGTGCCCTCCATCATATGACAGAATTGGATATTGTGATGGAAAATCTGGTAAAAATTGCCAAGCCCGATGCAGACTTTGTCGTTATAGAACCCCAAAATGCAAATCCCATCATTCAATCCATGCGCTGGTTACGCGGAAAAATAGATAAAGGCTATTCTGAAGAGCAGATTTTCTTTTCAGAAGAAGAACTGACCAGCTTATTTTCACGTCACGGCCTTACCGATCTGAAAATCAGCTATCAAGGATATTTATCAACACCCTTTGCTCAAGTCGTTATCCCGCCACAGTTCATCACCCTTCCTCTTTCCCGCCTCTCAATTCGGATCGACGAATGGCTTCAGAACCACCTGAAGTGGGGATTGGAAAAACTGAGTTTTAATATCATTATCACGGGTAAATTCAAAAAGGAGCGCTGCCTCAGTCAGATGTAAACACCGAAACGCCCTTGATTTCAGCCTGCTCTGCTCTTGTCAATAGATGCCAGACAATGAACAGTTTTCCGTTAAGCTGTCTCAATCAGATTCTTATTGCTACCAGCAGATGGGCGAATAAAATAATATAAGATCAATAAAAGGATTGGCAGGGGGTAAAAATCAAGGAAATAGATCAAATTATCTCCGACGACCCAGGTTCTTCCCGCGTAAAAGAAAATCCAGCTCAATCCGATCCAAATAACCAACAGAATTCCCAACCAAAAACTTTTTGATTTGAGTTTCGCTGTCCCATATTGTAAAAGCAGAATAACGCCCGGCAGCATGGCAATATAATTGCTTTTTGCCGAAGTGATCCCGATCAGATGCATAGTCGCAAATGTGATACTTGCTGTCCACAGGAATACAAGAAAATCTCTCCCGTATGATTTTGTCCAGGCATAGGCCAATATCAATATACTGAAAATTGTCAGTCCCCAAGCAATCTTATCTGCGAGAAGAGCGGGCATCCAATAGGACAAGATCGCACGCGGCGTACTCGGGCTGGCCGTTCCTGTGTAGGTTGTTACATCTTTTATAAATTCTGATAACCAACTGGGTTGCAAGAAAAAAGATGTGCCAAGCAGGATGAGCATTGTTACCAGAGAAGAGTAAATAACCATCATTCTCTTTTTGGAGAAAGCCCAGATCCAAACCAATACAAAAAAGAGGATCACCATTTGGGGCTTGATCGTGGACAAGGCAAGAAATATGCCAGCCCAAGCATCAGACTTTCGGGATAAAAAGAAAAGCGCAAGGATTGCAAATAACGCCGCTAAGCTCGAAGGATTGCCGTCAATTAATGCCTGAAAAAAATCAGCAGTGAAGATCGCAAAGAGAATTAGCCCCAGCAAAATTGGCTTTGCAGGCTTATACCCTATCATTTTCATAGAAAGAAAAATCATCCCTATATGAGCTAAATGCATGGTTGTCATCCATACAACACGCGCAAGAACGAAGTCTTTTATAAGAGCAAAGGGCAAAAGAGCAAACATTGTATAGTAGGGGTATGCAAACATACCTGGGGTTTCTTTTCCTTCACGGGCATGGCCATGATGAACTAATTCTACTTCGAGCTCTACTTCGTCGCTATAGGGGTTATCATAACCTTCAACAAAAACCAGACGGGTAGGTAACCATCGATATAAAAAATCTGTTCCCCCAGGTTCATTTTGTGCAAAAATATAATTCCCAAAAAACAAGAGAGCGGTGAATACTACAATAAGCAAAATAAGTGACCAATAGTTTTGTGATTTTCCTTTGTTCATTATTCTCTTGACCTTTCTCTAATTGATAATGCCTTTGATAAATTACCGCTAAAATGACATTAACAGGATTATCATCTTTCGTCAAGAAGAATTTAAATAACTCATGTTACGCAGTGATGAACAATAGACTGCCATTTCCCTCATCCTAACCTTCTCCCAAAGGGAGAAGGGATTAAGTCCCCTCTCCCTTCGGGAGAGGGCGGAGGGTGAGGGCAGCCCCAAAGTCTGCCAAAGACATCTTTTGCATAACATGAGTTAAATAAAAAAGGCGA
>CAZOOX010000090.1:0-15681 GCA_964581545.1 uncultured Anaerolineaceae bacterium | reverse complement strand
GTTGGGGGTATCTGGAGCACCAGAGTATCGACAAATTAACCCGTAATCATTATCATCTTCTCCGCTAACTTTAGTTGCGTCTGCCTCTACGCGTACGTTACCGTCGAAGCTTTTCCCAGGATTAGCCCAAATATCATAAGAGGGAACTTTTACTGACATTCTGTAGACGCCATCACCATAGTCGGTCAGGCCGCTATCCCAATCGTTACGATCCCAGCCGCTGTTGGCATTAGAGAAATCGTCTTGAAATAAAATATTGTTATTTGCAGCTGGCCCATTTTCTGGCGGGGCGTCACTTGGTGTTGCGCCACCAGAAAATACGCTGCACGCTAAAGTTGTAAAAAGTAGAACCAATAAAAGAGGTAGTAGTGTTTTTTTCATTTCAATTCCTTTTTAGTCTTTTTGCAAGATGACTTAGAACCTATCCTAAAATTGCTCTAGCCGCCGTCCCTCGCGCAGCATACTCGCAGGAGTGCGGCGGCGATCTCTCTCATATATTCCTGCGCCGAGGACGCGTGCCCTTTGGGTACGGCGCAGGGAGCATCCTAAAATATTTTTCGGATAGGTGCTTAGTATAATTATTTATCTCTTGACTGGCAATCACCATTTTGTCGGGTCTTCTGTCTCAGGGTGTATAATCACAGATATGATACAAAAAACATTACCGCAACCAATCTATGTAGATACATCCAACAAGCTGAACGCTCTTGTAGAAGACCTGTCACGCGAAGCTATCATCGCCATAGACACAGAGTCAAACAGTCTGCATGCCTATCAGGAACAGGTTTGCTTGATCCAATTTTCCACCCCTGCGCAGGACTACCTTCTTGACCCGCTTGCTATACCTGACTTAAGTTCCTTTTCACATATTTTTGAAAACCCTGAAATTGAAAAAATATTTCATGCTGCCGAGTACGATCTCATTTGTCTAAAACGTGATTTTAACTTTCGTTTCGTCAATATCTTTGACACAATGATCGCTGCCCGCATTCTAGGTTATAAAAAGGTCGGTCTGGGCAACTTGCTGGACCAAAAATTTAACGTAAAAGTGAATAAGAAATTTCAAAAGGCGGATTGGGGAAAACGTCCGCTTACAGAAGAGATGCTAAGCTATGCCCGGCTTGATACACATTACCTGATCGAGTTGCGGGGGATGCTCAAGGAAGAACTTGAGAAAGCTCAAAATTGGATCTTGGCAACGGAAGATTTCAAAATAGCTGCCACCCTCACAGGGATCAATAACCGTAAACAGCTACCAACCTGGGAGAGGGTCGGCGGACGAGCCAAGCTTAACCCTCGGCAGGCTACCGTTTTAAATGAAGTTTGCCTGACAAGAGAGCATCTTGCCGCCAAACTAAATCGCCCTCCCTTCAAAATCATCGGGAACAAATCGCTCATCAAACTGGCAGAGATCCAACCACGCACAAAACGCGATATGGAAATCGAAGGCTTCTCTCCGCGCCAGATAGGCAGCTTCGGGAAAGCTTTTCTCGCCGCAGTAGAGCGTGGTCGTCATGCAGAGATCGTTAAGCGGACGCCCTCTTCTCGTCCGAGCGATGCTTTTATGTTCCGTTTTGAGCAGCTTCGTAACTGGCGAAAAGAAAAAGCCAAAAAAATGAATATTGAATCAGATGTAATCTTGCCGCGTTTCCTGATGGAAGCTATTGCCAAACAGAATCCGAATGACCTGGAAGAATTGGCTGCGATCATGGAAAAATCCCCTTGGCGGCTAGAAAAATATGGAGAAGAAATCCTGAACGCAGTACACTAGGGAAAAATCTTATGCAACTTGAAAGCCTCCGTAAAATCCTGCTTAGAAGAAAAGGGACAACAGAAGAGACGCCTTTTGGTCCCCAAGCATTGGTCTACAAAGTGATGGGGAAAATGTTTGCGCTGATCGCATGGGAAGAAGACCCGATCAATATTTCCCTCAAATGCGACCCGGACTTTGCTCTTGCTCTGCGCGCTCAATATTCAGCTGTAATTCCAGGCTACCATATGAACAAAAAACACTGGAATACGGTCACGCTGAATGGGAGTATCCCCCACGACGAGATTTTAGATATGATAGAAGATTCATATGATTTAGTCGTGAGGGGGTTGAAAAAAGCAGATAGGGAGAAGCTTGCAGGAAGTAATTAACATCTGGTAAAAGTTATTTCATTTATTGTGTATTCAGGAGGTTAAGATGAAGATCAGATTTTATGGCGCAGCGCGCACCGTTACCGGTTCAATGCACTTATTAGAGATCAACGGCTCACGCATCCTGCTCGAGTGTGGTCTCTTTCAGGGCAAACGCAACGAAACCTACGAGCGTAACCGTCACTTCCCCTTTGACCCATCCAAAATTGATGCCGTCCTCCTTTCGCATGCGCATATCGACCACAGCGGGAATTTGCCCAATCTTGTGAAGCAAGGCTATGAAGGGAAGATCACCGCTACTCGTGCCACCACGCACCTTGTCAAATTGATGTTGCGGGATTCGGGGCATATCCAGGAATCAGATATTGCCTATGCCAATAAAAAACGGGCAAAGAAAGGTCTGCCTCCCATGGAGCCGCTCTATACGCTTGAAGATGCCGAGAAAGTTGCAGGGTATTTTCAATCAGTTGAATACGATGCCCCCGTTGAAATTGCCGAAGGCGTTCGCGCTACCTTTATGGATGCCGGGCATATCCTCGGCTCGGCAGGAATTGCGCTTGATATTGAAGAAGAAGGACGCAAATTCCGCATTTGGTTTTCTGGTGATATTGGGCGGCGCGATCTTCCCATTCTTCGCGACCCTGTCTTGCCGATCAACGCAGATTATCTGCTTATGGAATCAACCTACGGCGATAAAGCCCATCGCTCACCGGAATTAGCTTATGAGGAATTACGTGCCGTTGTCCAAAAAACGATAGAGCGCAGAGGTAAGGTTATCATCCCCTCTTTTGCTGTAGGGCGTACGCAAGAATTAGCCGTTTTCTTGCATCAAATGATAAAGAAAGGTGAGATCCCTTCAGTCCCTGTCTATGTCGACAGCCCCTTGGCGATTAACGCCTCCCAAATTTTCAACGAGCATCCCGAATGTATGGATGCAGAAACTATTGCCGATATTCGCGCGCGAGGGCATGCAGCGCTTGATTTTAAAGAAATTTCATATACACGCTCTGTGGCAGAATCTAAAGCGATCAATGAATATCAGGGCTCAGCAGTCATCATTTCTGCTTCGGGGATGGCAGAGGCGGGCCGTATTTTGCACCACCTACGTAACAATGTTGGCGACCCTCGTAATACCATTCTTATTGTTGGTTGGCAGGCGCCATATACGCTTGGGCGCCGTCTTGCAGATCGAGAAACAGACATCAAGATATTTGGTGAGAAGTTCTACCGTCAGGCAAAAGTAGCAACCATTGGCGGCCTTTCTGCTCACGCTGGGAGGGATATGCTGATCGAATATGCTTCAGCAGTTAAAGATCAGGTGCAGAAAGTTTTCCTTGTTCATGGTGAAGAAAGAGGGGCATTACCTCTGAAAAAGGAATTGGAAATGCAAGGATTCAAGGAAGTAATTTACCCGAAAAAAGAGTCAGTTTTTGAGATTTAAGATATAATACGCCCGCTCATTGGAGAGGTGCCGGAGTGGTTGAACGGGGCGGTCTCGAAAACCGTTGTAGTCTTCTGGGCTACCGAGGGTTCGAATCCCTCTCTCTCCGCTAACCCGCTGAACAATGACTCAGCGGGTATTTTTTTGGTAAGATAAAGAACTACTCAACTACCTAACTATCTAACTATGAAACTAGCTCTTGCACAGATCAATACCAAATTAGGGGATGTGGAAGCCAATCTCGAAAAGCATCTTGACCTGATAGGGAAAGCTACCGCTCGTGGTTCAGACTTGATACTCTTCCCCGAGCTTTCTCTGACCGGATACACCTTGCAGGATATCACCCCTACAGTTGCTCACCGCCCCACAGCAGACGATCCTGTTTTTCGTGTTCTGCTTGATGCCAGTCACGAAATTGATATGGTGGTTGGCTTTGTGGATGAAGATGAGCGTCATCGTTTTTATATAGCAGATGCCTATCTCTCGCAAGGGAAAGTTCTCCACGTTCATCACAAAGTATATTTGCCGACTTATGGGCTTTTCGATGAAGGCCGTTTCTTCGCGTGGGGCGATTCTGTTCGTGCCTTTGATACCCGCTTTGGGCGTGTAGGGATGCTGATCTGCGAAGACTTTTGGCATATTTCCCCGCCTTATTTGCTCTGGCTAGATGGCGCAGATATTCTCCTGCTGACCTCCGCATCGCCGGGGCGCGGGCTGAACAATGATGATAGACTCGAATCCGCACGTTGGGTAGACCACACTAATAAAGCTTACGCTAATCTTTTTACCAGTTTTGTTGCCCACAGCAACCGCGTCGGCTATGAAGATGGCTTGAACTTCTGGGGTGGCTCGAATGTTTATGACCCCAACGGCGCATTACTTGCCCAAAGCCCTTATCACGAAGAAGCGCTTACTTTTGCCGAGCTTGATTTAAATCAACTTCATCGTACGCGTTCACGTCTGCCCTTGCTGCGTGACGAGCGCACAGCCCTCGTGGAACGTGAGCTAGGTCGTATTCTGCATGGTAACAATCCCCGAATGGTGGGTCGATAAAAATGACGACAATATCTAATCTCAACATCAATACTGATCTCGCGCGAAAAATATTAACGGGTTTTATCAAATCGGAGCTGAATCGTGTCGGCTTTAGTCGTGCCGTGATCGGGCTTTCGGGGGGGATTGATTCAGCCCTCTCGCTTGCTTTGGCAACGGAAGCAATTGGAAAGGAGAGCGTTCTCGCTCTTCGGATGCCGTATAAAGCCTCCAGTCAGGATTCTCTCGACCATGCACAGCTTTGTATCGATAAATTCGGAGTCCAGTCACTGACGATTCCCATTACAAAGATGGCGGATCCGCTTATCGCCCTTGATCCCGACATGTCAAAAACGCGTAAGGGGAATATTATGGCTCGTTGCCGCATGATCGTGCTATATGATCAATCTGAATCTTTTGGCGGTTTAGTGATCGGGACGAGTAATAAAACCGAGATTTTGCTTGGCTACTCGACAATCTTTGGCGATTCTGCATCTGCGCTAAACCCGATAGGTGATCTGTATAAGACGCAAGTGCGCCAACTTTCACGTGCAATGGGTGTGCCTGATGAAGTTGTGGATAAAGCCCCCTCTGCTGATTTGTGGGCAGATCAGACCGACGAGAGCGAACTCGGCTTTACTTACGCAGAAGTGGACAAGCTCTTTTATTTATTGATAGACCAACGGTATAGCATAAGTGAATGTGTGGGTGCTGGCTTTGACGAAGCTTTTGTGCGAGCGGTCATTAAGCGCGTGCGTCAAAATCAGTTCAAGCGGATGATGCCACCGATTGCAAAGGTGAGCAATCGGACCGTTGGCTATGACTTCCTCTATTTGCGAGATTGGGGTACATAATTGTCATTTCATGACGGTGACGAAACACCCGTTGACGTGAGCCTGATTCCGCTATATACTCATAGTATGCGAGTAGAAATGGCATACTCCCTTTTTGGCTAATTGAACGCACGCGATGTCCGCGTGCGTTTTTGTATTTACTTACCTAAGGAGAATAAAATGGACTCTGGAATGATCGGTAAAATTCAAAAAGCAAAACGCTATGCAGAACAAGAGCGCGAACGCTTTCAAATAGAATCTCTTGTTGTTTCTGTAGATGGGACCAACAATAAACACACTGTTACTTTTGTAGATGGAAAACTAAGTTGTACCTGTGACTTTTATCAAACACGCGAGTATTGCAGCCACACTATGGCAATAGAAGAGATCATGAAAGGGATGGAACCGCTTTAGTCAAATCGTTCGAGTTTCGAGGAAAGCAAAGCAGCCTTCGCTATAATTCTGGTGAAGGCTGTTTTTTTGTAAGTTTTTGTGAATTGAACTCGTCTTATAAAAAGTACTCACGAGTAACAGGTATTTTTCTGCATGGTCACCTAAAAAACGGTTGTTAGTTGCGTTTCAGGCCTAGCAGTTTTCTAAGATTCTTATTAAGTAAACTTTATCTCAATAAGGTAGAATGAAAATACTATGACACGAATTTCAAGACGAGATTTCCTTAAGCTTAGCGCATTAAGCGCTGGCACGATGGCTTTTTCTCCGATCAGAGAGCGACTTAATCTCTTTGATGACCGGATGTTAGTGCGTGTTGCTACGGACGCAATTAGTGTCCATAGCCAGCCTAATGACGAGAGTCGCATTATAGGGCAGTGGTATAGAGATGACTTGCTCACTGTTTACGAAGAAGTGAGGGCTGAAACCCCTGCTTATAATCCCGTTTGGTATCGTGTTTGGGGCGGATTTGTACACCGCGCTCGCTTGCAGCGTGTTGAGCTTCTTTATAACCAAACTCAAACTGTTTTTGAAGAAGGGCAGCGTTATCTTGCAGAAGTGACTGTCCCTTATTCGCGTGCCATGCGCTATACAAAATTCTATGGGTGGGAGCCGCTCTACAGACTCTATTACGAATCCGTTCATTGGGTTGACGGCATGGGTGAAGGCCCCGATGGTGAACTCTGGTACCGTATTTTTGATGAACTTGTTTCTGTGCCCTATTTTGTCAGACCCTCCGATTTGCGAATGATTCCGCCTGAATCGCTTGCGCCCATCTCGCCCGAAGTGGAATATCTCGATAAGCATGTGGATGTTGATCTTACAACACAGCGTGTTATGGCTTATGAGTACGAGAAGGTTGTCTTTGAGACAGTGATCTCTTCCGGGCTAATTTACGGCGGAAATCCCAATGGTATTGGCACCAAAACGCCAACCGGGAAATTCCATATCCGCGAGAAGATGCCATCTAAACATATGGGGGAGGGCAATCTCGTTTCTGATATTGATGCTTACGTACTCCCTGGTGTTCCGTGGACATGCTTTTTTACCGAAGCCGGGCACGCTTTTCACGGCACTTACTGGCACGAAAATTATGGTGTGCCAATGAGTCATGGCTGTATTAATATGCGTACTCACGAGGCAAAATGGCTCTTCCGCTGGCTGCGACCCGTTCATGATGGCCCACAACTATATAGGCGTGGTTATGGAACAGAGGTTAATATATTTTATAGTTAATTCTAAAATAATCGATATATAAAAAGAACCTTGCATGTTTTTGCAAGGTTCTTTTTTGTTTTTTTCGAGAAGTTTTATTCTGTGATGCTGATCTTTAATTCCTGCTTATTCGCATCTTCATCCAAGGCCGCAATACTGACTGCTTGCGCTACGGTTTCTGCGATGCCTTGCATTGCGATAGCGGCATCAGAATCGGGTTGCGCGAGAACAGCGGGTTGCCCTTGATCGCCAGCGAGACGAACGAAACCATTCAAGGGGACAGAGCCCAGGAAAGGGATTTCAGCAGCTTCAGCGAGGGATTCTCCACCGCCTTGACCAAAGACATCGCCGACCATATTCTCGATGACGCCTAGCAATGGAACTTCAAGGGTGCGGAACATCCCCAGCCCTCGGCTTGCGTCTTCCAAAGAAACAGCCTGTGGGAGAGTAACAAGGATCGCGCCGCTCAAGGGGAAGGACTGGGCGAGCGTTAAAGGAGCATCTCCCGTTCCCGGAGGTAGGTCAACGATCAGGTAGTCAAGTTCGCCCCATTCGACATCGGTCAGGAATTGGCGGATTGCTGAGTGAAGCATTGCGCCACGCCAAATGAGCGGTTGTCCCGGTTTGACAAGGAAGCCCATCGACATGACTTTTACGCCATGTGCTTCAGCGGGCATTAGTTTTTCTTTTGTTGCAGGAGGGAGTTTTTCGATTCCCATCATGGTCGGAATATTGGGGCCATAGATATCCGCGTCTAATAAACCGACACGTGCGCCACTTTTTGCAAGAGCAACAGCAAGGTTCACGGCAACAGTGGATTTGCCCACGCCGCCTTTCCCGGAGCCAACGGCAATTGCGTTGCGAATGGGGGCTTCGACGAGGCCGCGTAAACGACCATCGTTGGGAACATCAGCATCCATTTTTATGTTGATGGTTTTTACACCAGTAACTTTTTCTACAGCTTGGCGTGCATCGGCTTCGATCTTGCCTTTTAGCGGGCAGGCGGGTGTGGTTAGGAAAATGCTGAAACTGACGGTATCTCCTTCGATGACCAGCTCGCGGATCATATTTAAGGAGACAAGGTCTTTGTGCAGGTCGGGGTCCATTACATTGCTAAGGGCTGCCAGAATTGCATCTTTGGTGATTTGGGACATGGTGTTTACCTTCTTTAGAATATAGAAATTAAAATTGATAGAAAAACCCTAAAGGTCTCTTTTGTTCAAAAGTCTTTTCAAAAGTGCAAAATCAGCAAAGAGAAACTGCTTATATTTCTTCCAAAAGACCTTTAGGGTTTAGTGATTAATCATAATCATCTTTTGTAAACCACTTTGCTTTGGCATCTGAAACCCATTCTTCATGCAAGCTCAGATATTCTGCTCGTCCCCCAAACCAATCCATGACAACCTTTCGATTGAGTTTTGTTGGCTTGTTGGAAAGTAATGTCTTGTAAGATGACCATTTCCAGTTGCGGAAATCATCCACAAAATTGTGTTTTTGTGGATTTTGATGAATATAGGCAATAACGTTCCAGAATTGGCGATCAGTGCTAATTGCTACACGCCCAAAGGGGTGTTGGAATAAACTTCCTGTTCGATGATAAGTTTTGTTGATTGTTTTAGCATAAGCATTGAATAGATTGGAGAATTGCTGGCTTGCGTAGTAGGGTTCTATAGCAAACCCTAAAGGTCTTTTTGTTTGAATTTCCTGATGGATAATAAAGGAGTTGTTTTCTCTCTTGTTTTTGGTTGCAGGAGAGACCTTTAGGGTTTGTGCAAGCTCCTTTTCTGATTTAATTCTGATTGAAAAGTGAAAGTGATTTTTTAGCAGGCAATAGGCAAAAGTATCGGTGATTGGCTCGATATATTTTGCGTATAGGTCAAGAAAATAAGAATAGTTGCGTTCCTCTACAAAAATATCTTCTCGATTATTACCACGGTTGTATATGTGGTAATAAGTATCGTAGAGAAGAGGGGGAGGGCTAGGCATTATAGTTTGAGTTCCTAAATAAACCCTAAAGATCTCTTTTATAAACTTATATTTATTGACAAAACTTGCTTTCTGCCAAAGTATATAGCTGGCAAGGAAGATTTTCAGGGTTTTCTGTTGGTATTCTACCAACTAAGTCTTAACAAGAAGTTAGAAAAAACAGGTTGAAGGGTTTCCTTTCAACCTGTTTTAAGATTTTAGTGCATAGCTATGCTTAGTCGTTTTTTGCAGCGGCTCTGGCAGCAGCCTTTGCTTCTCTGGCGGCTTTTTTAGCTGCTTTTGCCTCTTCTGCTTCTTTGCGTGCAGCAGCTTCTTTTGCGCTGTTGATGGGACGGATCTCATCATAATAAGATGCTGGTTTCAACAATGTGTCCAGATCATGGACTGTGCGCCCATAAGAGGCGATCTCATAATCATGGTCCATTTTGATCGAGTCGAAGGGGCAGAACTCAGCGCAGAGACCGCAGTTCATACAAATATCTACGTCGATAATGAACTGTGATGGCTCCTGAATAGGGCGCTGTGTTTTCGGGTCAAGTGCGCGCTCGATCCAGATACATTGTGGCGGGCATACTTTTGAGCAGATACCGCAAGCAGTACAGCGGTTTAGGATTTCGCCATCTTTGCCTTCATCGTAAACAAGGAAGGGTACATAGCGGAATTCTTCGGGTACAGGTAGTTTTTCTTCAGGATATTGAACCGTGAAGATGCCTTTCGCATCTTTACTGGAGCGGTGAGCGAGACCTTCTGCGGTGTAATAGCGTTTTCCCATCCATTTAATATCATCCAGATAGGTATCAACAAAGCGTTTTAGGGTAACGCCGAGACCTTTGAGTAATCCTTTTCCGTACATTATATTCTCCTATCGGTCTGTTTCGCCGAGAACGATGTCAATTGAGCCGAGTACAGCGACAACATCGGCCACTTTGAGGCCTTTGCACATCGGTCCGAAGGCAGTCAGGTTTATGAAGGATGGAGCGCGGACGTGATAACGATAGGGGTTACCTTTTCCGTCAGAAACAAGATAGAAACCCAGCTCACCTTTGGGGCCTTCAACGCGCCCATAGGATTCACCAGCGGGAACTTTCATCTGGTAGCGAGGTTTACCGGTTTGGATCTCGCCTTCGGGAATCTGATCAACAGCTTGCTGGAGAATTTTGATGGACTCTCGAATTTCGTCGAGGCGGATGATGTAGCGGTCATAAATATCACCGTTATAGCGAACAGCTACGTCAAAGTCGAAGCGGTCGTAGATGCTATAAGGCGCTGCGCGGCGAATATCGTAGGGAACACCGGACGCACGGAGCATTGGGCCGGCTGCCGCGTATTTGATCGCATCTTCGGTGGAGAGGTAGCCTTGTCCGACTGTTCGGGAGCGGAGAATTTCGTTTTCGCTCAGGAATCTATCCATTTCGTCGGTTTTTCGCGGCAATCTGTCGAAGACCAGGTCTTTGATCTTTTGCAATGAGCCAGCCGGAAGGTCGCGAGCGAGTCCGCCAAATCTGAAATAGTTGCACATCATGCGTGAGCCGGTGACCATCTCGAAGATATCCAGCACCAATTCCCGTTCTTCTATCGCATAAAGGGAGGGGGTGAAAAATGCGCCGAGATCGTTGACGAACATGCCGATTGCAAAAAGGTGATTTTGGATCCGGGTGAGTTCAGCCATGATGACGCGGATATATTCTGCGCGTTCGGGAACTTCGATGCTGAGCAGCTTTTCGACTGCGAGGGCGTAACCGAAGTTGTTGCTCAAGGAGGAGAGATAGTCGAGGCGGTCGGTGAAGGGCATGTTTTGGAGATAGGTGTTGCGCTCACCGATTTTTTCGTGGTTGCGATGCAGATAGCCCATGACGGGTTTGAGATTCATGATGGTCTCGCCGTCTAGGGTGGCTGCGATGCGGAATACGCCGTGAGTGGAAGGATGTTGAGGCCCGAGGTTGACTGTGAGGTGGTCGGTTTTTAGGCCGCTTTCATCGGAGGTTTCGTATTTTGCTAGTGAGCCGTAGAGGGCGTCTTCGCCTTCAGGAACCCATTTTTCGGGGTCGAAATTGTCAGGGTATCTGACATTTGCGCCGTAGGGGTTTTGGGCTTCGGCGCGAGTGTAATCTGCCTTGGGCCAACGAGAAGCGAAGGGTTTTAGATCTTCTTCGTAGTAGGCTTCTTTCCAGTCTTTGCGCAGGGGGTGTCCATCAAAACCTTCCCAAAGGAGGATGCGGCGAAGATCGGGATGACCGATGAATTTGATGCCGAGAAGATCCCAGGCTTCGCGTTCCTGGAAGTCTGCGCCGGGATAAACATCTGTGAGCGAAGGTACTTCGGCCAGGTCACGAGCAATTTGCACTTTGAAAACGAGCTCGGCTCCGCCAATGGTTTTATAGGCGTGATAAACAACTTCGAGTTTTTCTTCGGCAATATAGTCTACGCCGGTAACAGAGGAGAGGTAGTCGTAGCCATATTCATCGCGTAGGGCTGTGGCAAATTCGACAAGTTTGTCGGCGGAAACAATATAGCCTTCGTAGCCTTCACGTTCATCGGCAACAACGCCTTCGCCAAAGCGAGAGAAATCTAATTCAGTCATCTTATGCCTCCTTGCTCGCTTCTTTGATGGCGGGGATCTGTTCCTGGTAGATCAAATCTGGCCCCAACATAGGGATGGGAATAGCTGCCAATTCTTCTTTTTGATACCAGCGCACAGTTTTGATGGATTGCCCGTCAATTTTCTCTTGCAATTTGATCAAACCATTAATTAATGCTTGCGGGGTGGGAGGGCAGCCGGGGATATAAACATCTACGGGGACCAGTTTATCCACGCCGGAGACCACGTTATAACCCTCTTTGAATGGGCCGCCGCCAGAGGCGCAGGCGCCCATTGCCACAACATATTTTGGCTCAGGCATTTGGTTGTATAGACGCACAATGGTCGGAGCCATTTTCTTCGTGACTGTGCCCGAAACGAGCATCAGGTCAGCCTGTCTGGGGCTGGGGCGCATAACTTCCATGCCGAAGCGGGAGAAATCGTAACGACCGGCAGCAGTGGCGATCATTTCGATAGCGCAGCAAGCCAAGCCAAACATCATGGGCCACACAGACGAGCGACGTCCCCAGTTATAAATGCGGTCAATGCTTGTGATGGCGACCGAACCCTTTACATCTTCAGGTATTTCGTAACCTGGGGAGTTTAGTCCTTTTGTTTCCATTAATACTCTCCTTTATACCCCTCTGACCAAGAGTCAAGGGGCGATTATTAACCGACACGATTATAGTAGCGCTATTGCCTCACGTCAACGCAGTTGCGCAAATATATATTTTCAAAACTCAAAAAGGTGAGTATAATCATATGGTGTATATGACAGGCGAGATGTGCATTGCATCTGCTTTGGGATGCGTTGCACATCGGGTCTTAGGAAATATATGCGTTTTTTTGCAAAGCAGAACTATAACGCACTCGCCCTCTCTACCCTTCGGGTATCTCCGCCAAAGGGGGAGAAAAAGTGCAACGCAGTTCTGATATTAGGATTTTGATAGTGGTAAAAAAATAAGTGATGATGACTTTGCGAACCCCGACGCTTTTCGGGGTGAAGCAATCTCCTGCTCAGTTGGGACTGCCGCGTCGCAAGTGCATGCTCCTCGCAGAATCATCCATCACTTCAATTTACCCACGACCAATGCTTAATATCTTCGTGCTCTTCCCTTCTTCGCGGTTCCCCGCTCCGTGTTCTCCGTGACAACCGTGTACAAAGGTAAGGTGAAATTATGTATGCATTTCTTCAGGAATTGGTAGAAGAAACTGAAAAGACAGGGAAAAATCTCGCAGAACTGGTTATCGCCACCGAGGTTTCTACATCGGGGCTTTCTACAGAGGCAATTCGCTCAAAAATGCTCGAACGTTTGCGAACCATGCAATATAGCGCACAACAAGGCTTGGACAAACCGATAAGATCCATTAGCGGGATAAGCGGCGGCAGTGCGCATAAATTTTGGAACTGGCTGGATGGCAATAAACCCGTCACTGGCTCTCTTTTGAGCAAAGCCGTTGCCCGCGCACTGGCGGTGAACGAAGTCAACGCCGGGATGGGCTGCATTGTCGCCACGCCTACCGCTGGCTCGGCGGGGATTTTGCCCGCAACGCTCATCACCTTGCAGGAAGCATATCAATTTTCAGATGACGAAGTGGTAGATGCCCTTTTTGTCGCATCGGGGATCGGAATGGTGATTGTTAATCGCGCCAATGTGTCGGGAGCGATGGGAGGCTGCCAAGCTGAAACGGGGAGCGCCGCGGCGATGGCGGCTGGGGCGAGCGTCGCGTTGATGGGCGGTTCTCCGCGTCAGGTTGCTCATGCGGTCGGGATCACCCTTAAGAATATGCTGGGTCTCGTTTGTGATCCGGTTGCCGGTCTCGTGGAAGTTCCCTGCGTAAAAAGAAACGCAGCCGGTGCGGCACAATGCTTCGTCGCCATTGATCTGGCTTTAGCGGGTGTCGAGAGCATCATCCCGCCCGACGAAGTGATCGACGCGATGGCAAATATTGGCAGGGTCATGCATAAAGATTTGAAAGAAACCGGGCTGGGTGGTCTCGCAGCTACACCGACGGGTAAACGTTTGGCAGCGAAGGTTTGGAATGAATAGAAAAAGAATTCCGAAGTTTTAAAAACTTCGGAATTCTCACCTAGCTTTTCTTTGCCTCTCGCACCAGCGCACCAAAAAGTCTTTGCTGGGTAGGGTCATCGGCAGCCGTAATTTCGGGATGCCATTGCACACCGAGCATCCAGGGGTGAGATTTGTGCTCAACCGCTTCGATGATGCCATCTGGCGCGGTTGCAGTGACTTGTAGATCGGATGCGAGTTCCTTAATTGCCTGATGATGGCCTGAATAAGTGGACACCTCTGTAACCCCCATCACTGAAGCCGCTCTTGTTTTGGGCGTGATACTGACCTCGTGCACTCTCCAGACCCCATCGTCGCCGCGGTGAATATCTTCGGGAATTGTATCTGCAACATGTTCGTGGAGGCTGCCGCCCAAAGCAATATTCAGGATTTGCATCCCGCGGCAGATATATAGGGAGGGGATATTTTGAGCCTCGAGAAGATGATGAACGAGAGCAAGTTCGAGCGTATCGCGTTCCGTGTCGAAAGTCGTGAGTTGGGGATGTTTGGGATTCCCTCCATAAGTTGAGGGGTGAATATCTGCGCCGCCGGTGACGATCACAGCATCCACTTTTGCGAGAATGGCTTCGAGATTTTTCTCGCCGGGGGGGATCAGGAGAGGAATCCCGCCTGCACGACGAACGGCATCGATATAGAGGGCGGGGAGGGAGAAATGTTCTTTATACCAGGGGGTGGATAGGTCTTTCTCGTAACGACCGTAGCTTGTCAGGGCGATAATTGGCTTCATCTTTTTCCTTATAGTTGGATTGTATTTGCAGGAACGTATTATACTTTTTTTGCGGAGGTGCGTGGTATATTTTAATATGATAAAATATGTCTGATTAACGAGTTTGATTTTAGAAAAGGAGCAGCGCATGAGCCAATACGTGATCACTTATCTGGGCGGCGATCAGCCATCCACACCAGAAGAAGGCAAGCAGCATTTCGCGAAATACCAAGAATGGTTAGCTTCATTAGGTAAAGCAGCTGTAAGCCCGATGAATCCCTTAAAAGACACACAGACAGTCAGCCCTGATGGGATAGTTAGCGTCGGAAGCTCAACAGCCATGTCCGGGTATACGGTCATTGAAGCTGATTCTATGGAAAAGGCACTCGAGATCGCAAAAGCTTGCCCTTTCCTTGATATCGGTGGTTCACTGGAAGTATCTGAATTGGTGCAGATGTGAGGCTATAAGATGATGGAATTTGAAATATCTGATCTGATACCCGCTTCTCCAAAGGAAGTTTATGATGCGTGGCTGAATTCTACAGCGCATTCTGCCATGACAGGTGGACATGCCAAAGTCTCTGCAGAAGTTGGCGATAGCTTTGAAGCATGGGATGGTTATATAGAAGGAAGAAATCTTGTGCTGGAAGATTCCAAGCGGATTATTCAGCATTGGAGAACAAGTGAATTTGAAGAAGGGGAAAAAGATTCGCTCTTGGAGATCTTCCTTGAAGAAGAGAATAAAGGGACGAGAATAACGATCCGTCATTCTGAGCTGCCTGAGCATGGGATGCAATATAAGCAGGGCTGGGTAGATGCCTATTTCAATCCGATGAAGGAATATTTTGGGAATAAATAGAGATAGTTAGAAAGAAAATAAGAATATAGGTGACTGTCACTTCTAAAGTGACAGTCACCTTTTTCTTTATTAAGTAGACTACGGAAAGTTCTTTAAAAACTTGTGACAGCGCACCCTCTAGGGGTAAAGCAACTTTCCCCTAAACAGGCGGTTACCACAGAGATGTTGTTTTTTAGATACTTTCCGACAACCACTTACTAGGACCTTCGCTCAGGCAGTCGTGCGTCGCACTAACTTCGATAAAAAGATGCTGCTCGACAAGTATTTTACCTATCGAAGGATAGATTCTTATCGTTTTGGTGCGACGCACCCTCTTCTCTCGCTCAAAAGTGAAAGTCCTAATTACAAA
>CAZOOX010000089.1:0-15811 GCA_964581545.1 uncultured Anaerolineaceae bacterium | reverse complement strand
TTTGCATGAAAGAATCTTATCTGTACCCTACAGTTTTAGCAAGTTGGGGGACTAGATGTAGGGTTGAGAATTAGTTTTTATCTGTGAAATCCGTGAAATCTGTGGCTAAAGAACTAAGGATTCGAACTTGTCCATAACAGAGTTTACCTACAGATCAAGATCGGGATCTCGGTTTGACGCAAGACTTCGTCCACAGTGCTGCCGAGAACGACCTCCATCACCGAACTGGATTTATAGCCCCCCATCAGGATGAAATCGCAAGCATTCTCTTTAGCGGTATTCAAGATGATCTCACTTCTTTCTCCTGCTGCATGTCGAATCAGATTGACCAGCAGCTCCTGTTTTGCTATATAGGTTTCGGCTTCAGCATAGATGGTATCTGCATCAACTTCTTCATGCTCAATCACTAAAATACTGAGTTGAATTTCCCATTTTGAAGCCAAGTAGGCCGCCAAATAAAGGGCTTCTTTCGATTTTGGCGTCCCGTTATAAGCAAGCAAAGCATGTCTCAGATCAGAAACTTGATTGCGTACCGCCAATATTGGTCGAGGACAGCGCGCTATCATCGTGCGCAGACCAGAGCCAAATCGAGCAATGAGACGATTCTCGGGGGGATAGCTCACTTTGGTCACGATGATATCCGTCCAATGGGAACGCTCACAGGCGATCCGCGCGATCGTTCCGGATTCTATTGCCAATTTCCCATCTATATCGGCAGCCCTGCATCGGGATTCGAAGCCTGTTTTTACTTGCGTGGCTTCGTCAGCATCTGCCTCATCCTTTGTCTTTAGAACATGCAATCCCTGAATTTGCCCTTTTTCTCGTTTCGCAAGAATAATGGCTTGCTCCAATGCCAGCCAATCCTTATCCACTGCACTCACTAAAACAAGCGTATTCGAGAATAAATTCTCCTTCTTGCTCCGTTTTTGTGTTTCTTCACGCCAAGAGCCTGGCGCAGGGCCAGATTCCAAAGCGTCGGGCGTAACGGCATCATATACTTTCGAGAAGATGCGCGAAAATTGCGACGAAAATTCCTTGCTAAAACGATATTCCAAATCGCCTGCTGCTTCAACAGTGCCAACCTGCCAGTTTAAGGCTTCTTCAAGCTCAGCACGATGCTGCGAGATCCACAAATAAAGCTCCACCTCGGTACGCTGCGGGAAATGGCGCAAAATACCTCGCTCCCAAATGATCTCAATGATCGGGAGGTAGACTTCATCATGCCAGTGGAGTACCGCTTCTTCATAGGAAATATCTCGTTTTTCATCAAGCCCCATAAAATAGCGATGTACCTGAATATGCTCAAGCAAAACCGGATATTGACCCGGGTGCGTTGTCCGAAAATCTGTTTCTGGCCTCAACTTATCCAGTTGCGTTTGCTCAAAAAAGTATAGCTCTTCTGCTTTGGTGATCAGATCATCGGGCTGAATATCTGGCGTGATATTAACCCGCGTGCGCACTTCCTTGACATAGGCCTGGATGGTAGTTGCCTCCAATTCTCTCGCTACCGATACACGGTGATTCCCGTCGAAGACAAAGAAAACTTCCCCTATTTGGTAGACTTCGATAGGAGGCAAACCCGCAAAAGAAGCGGTCCCCGCCATGACATTGGCCCAACGATCCTGGTCGCTATCGAAACGAGGCAGAAAACTCCGCGTAAAATCTTTGTTTCTCCCCACGCTGCCGACAATGGCATCGAGCGGAATATCGCGCAAGACTGTTTTGTTGCTTTCTACAGCACGCAGTTTTTGGCGCACTTCTTCATAAGAAAGGAGTTCTGTAGATTTTCCTATTATACGCGCCAGGATCCCCTGCATGGCAGCTTTTTGGCGCGCTTTTCTGAAATCTTCAATTGCACTAGGAAATAAATTATTGACAGACATATTTTTAAAAGTTACTTTCTCTTTCTAGTACTCGATCTGCAATGCATCAAAAGCAGATGCAACGCAGTTCTCGCTTATTTTTTAGCTTCAAAGATCGCCACAGAATCTATCTGAAAAGTCTGCGGCGCAATATCAAAGGGAGTCACATCCCTGAGAGAATAGCCGCCTTCGACCAGCCTTTTAGCATCGCGCGCAAGGGTAGAAGGATCGCGGGAGACATAAGCCAGAACTGGCGGCGCGAGGCGCAGAATTCCGTCGAGGGTATGCCGACCCAGCCCACTCACGGGCGGATCCGTGAGCAAAATGTCGGGGGTAGAATCGATGCCGGGGAGCACATCCATCGCTTGGGCCTGGTAGAGTTCCACATTCTCAAATTCATCCAGATTAACGCTAAAATCGTCACAAGCCGTGGGAGATTTTTCGACACAAAGCAAACGCGCCACCTTGGGTGCAAGAAAGGCGCTCAAGGAGCCAACGCCGCTGTGAAGTTCGAGCAAAGTTGTTTTTTCGCTCAGGGGCAAAGCTGCAAGAAGATGGTCTATCATTTGCTCCGCTACGGCGCTATTGGGCTGAAAAAAAGAAGTTGCCGAAACCCGAAAAGGCCGCCCATGCAGCATCGTAACAGTGTGGTCATCACCGCCCATTACGATCATTTCTTCGCCGACCACATGCACCACCGAAAGATCATCTTCGAGCGTCATCTCTGGCGTTTCGGGGTTCTCAGAGCGAAAAATAAGCATCAGATTTTCAGCAGCATCCTGACGCAAAGAGATCTGCTCAAAAAGATTGTTTTCGCCAAACTCCAGTTCCTGCCAAAATTCGTTCAGCGCCGTTGCTGGCAAATGACATTCTTCGATTTCAAGGATATTCGGGAATGCTGAACCCTCCCCAAGCTGAAAATCCATCTGATTTTTATAGTTCCAGATATTTGGCGAGGGGATAATCTCATTGACGGGCGGATTCTCGATCTTGCCAATGCGCGTTAATTGATCTCTGACGATTTCTTCCTTGACCCCTAACTGGCTCTCGTATGAAAGATGTTGATACTGACAACCAACACATTCCCCAAAATGCACGCACTTTGGCGTGATCCGCTCTGGAGAGGCTTCGAGTACCTCGAGCAATTTAGCGCGTGCAAATCCGCGCTTCTCGAAAATTAATTCGACGCGGACACGCTCTCCCGGCAGAGCAAAGGGCACAAAGACCGCACGGTTGCGTGTCCCGCCATCAGGGTCGGGTAAACGCCCCATCGCTTCGCCGCCGTAAATGAATTTATCGAGGGTGATTTCGTAGGTTTTAGAGGCCATATTATGCGTAGGGGCGACCCGTTTTGATCAATGGAACAGTTTCTTTTCAGAAAAATCTGATGAGAATTGCTTATTTTCTATTTTGCACATAGGGTCGCCCTTACAAAGCAGTATAAAAAAGTAGGGGCGGGTCTTAGACCCGCCCCTACGGGCTTTATTGATTTTTCAACGCCCACAGCTTTGTGAGTGTTTCTTTCAATCGCTCTGCGAGCAAGGTCGGGGTATTGGTAGTCACATCATCTTCGTTTTCGAAAACCACATAAGGGACTTTCACATCGTTGATGGTGACAAATTCAGGGTCAGATTTGCTGAACTCATGCCAGTCATCTTCTTTGTAAAGACGTTCCAGCTTTTCGTCAGGCAAACCATGCTCAAGAATACTGTCCGGTCGGTCGGGGTTAAATCGACGACGGTTTTTTCGCAACGATTCTTCATAAGGGACATTCACATACATGATCGCAGCGCGTTTCAAAATATCTTCGCCCAAATGCGGCAAAGCTTCGGTGTACCCGCCATGCTCACTTCCGCGAGCGAATTCGATGATCAGGGAATGTTCGTCGTGATAATTTTCCATTCGCAGGCGTTTGGGGTATTCGATATTGAATCGCTCTATTAGCAAATGCCAAAGGTAATTATCTTTGAAATAGCCATCGGAATCGGTATGCAGACGTGGCTGCCCCAAAATTTCTTCAAGAATATAGTCTTCTTCAAACCACGTCCAGAGCATCGGGAAATCATCGAGAAAATCGAGTTTACCAATATGGAAACTTTCACATCGCTTTTCATCTTGACATTCTTTAAGATGAGCAATGATCTCGCTTTTGCCCGAAGCCGGACGACCGATCAGAATAATGATATCGAAAGTATTTTTTTTCATTCTCGTTTGTTCTCTTTGCGAGGAGGGCGTTAACCCGACGCGACAATCTCCTTTATAACAACAAGATTGCTCCGCTCGCAAACTCAGCTCCTTATACTAAAGAAAAAAAGACAAAGCGATCAATATCGCCAGGAACATACCAGCCAAGAGACCGATGCGTTTCAGGTCGTTCTTGATCTCGGTGTAATCGGGGTTGAATTCTTCTGCTGTTCGTGCTCGATGGCTGGGTTTCGCTTTGCCAGTTCTTCTTTTATTTTTCTTAACCATTTTCTTTCTCCTTTTTCTAAGACTTCAGACTTAGGACTTCCGTTTTCAGTTCTTGAAGACTAATGTCTCAGGTCTAAAGTCTAATATCTGATGTCTAATTTTGTAAATCTGTAAAAACTACAATTCTTTGCGTATCCTTCAAATAGGGATAGCAAGAGATCAATGTCGCTGTTGGGCTGCTTGTTGCTGCCATCACTTCTACTTGTGTCGGCTCAACGATCTGCGTACCGCTGACAATATAAGTATATTGCCGTTGCTGCGTGAAGACAAGAATCTCATCGCCGGGCTGCAATTGATCGAGATAACGGAAAATCTCGCCATACACATCATTATGCGCCGAAAGCACCAAATTCCCTACAGAACCGGGATTTGGAGACCCCAAATGCTGCCCAACACCTTTTTTCAACTGCTCCCAACCATCCCCTTGCACGATGGGCGCATCCACATTTAGAGCGGGAATTTGTATACGGATAGCTTGCTCCGGGCTGGATGGCGGGATAGGCAGATCTTTAATCGACTGCACCATCGGACGGAGGTGATCGGGAATCTCCGCTTCGTTGGGACGCGTGTTGCCCGCTGTGTCTGGTGGTGTATGCCCCGAAGGGAGTACCACAGCCATGACGAGGGGCGTGGGTGCCATTGTCGGCTGCTCGAGGGCTTCGGCAAACTCAGCATTTAGATCGCGCAAGATGCCAAATCCGCTTAAGATGATGCCGATCAGCCCGAGAACGGCGATCACTTCAACGGCGAGCAATAAACGGTCTCCCCAACTTTTTCGGGGAGATTCTTTTTTAACGGGAGCAAGTTCTTCATCCGCGCTTGTCTCGATGACGGGGTTAATATCCAACTCTACAGGTTGATTCTCTGCAAGCTGGATCACGCGTCCCGTACGGCGATAGCTTTCCAAACGTTCCTGACGCACATTCCGCCGCTTATCCATCAATAAACGGCGCAACTCGCTAATGCTCAGGTCTTCGGGAGATTTTGCTTTTCGTTTCATAAGTTCGGGTGGAGATTATACCGCGTAATCGCCAAGAAACTACGGTAAGGCTCGCTACCGTAAGCGCGCAAATGTTGTCAGTCTAAGAGAGTGCCTCGCACCTTTTTCGACAAAAAGATGCTCATCGAAAGACATTATGCCTATTGAGAGGCAGTTTCTCATCGCCACCGTGCGAGGCACTCCGTCAACATTTGCGTGCACACCTCGCTGCCTTAGCGAAGGAGTTCTACTCTCCACAGTTTCCGCGATCCAACTCTTCAATATGCCAAAGCGACGTTGCTGCGCTGGGATCAAGCTCAAAACCACATAAGTCAATTTGAGAAGCGGCGATATTTAAATAAGGATATAAGGATATAGAAGGAAGAGTTTCGGCATTGAGTCTAAGTGTCTCTTCGTAATTCTTCTCAAAATCAAGTTCATCAGACAGTGTGAATCTAGCTTTCTCACAAGCCTGGTCGTAATCTTTGTTGCTGAAGCCACTTAAGTTTGCGCCGAACCAATCATTGGCAGCATTGGGGGTGGAATCTGAACTGAACCAATCACATTGGGGGATGAGGCTTTCGCTTCCCATACCGAATTGAGCAAGATCAAAATTGCGTCCAAAAAGAATTCCTTCGGGGCCAGGGGCGTAGAATTCCACTGGGGGCAAATAGTGCAAATTGACGCCAATTCCGCATTCTCTGAGAGAAGCTGCGAAGATCTCGCTGGCTTGTCTACGCTGAAGAGATGTAGTGGTTATATATTCAAGCTCAAATACTGTCCCTGCGGGGACATTTTGTACATTATGTGCAGTGCGTGGCGTGGCAGGATCATTGTCGAGATCTTTCCAGCCTGCCTGACTAAGTAAACTCGCGCCTTCATTAGGGCTAAATGCGTAAAGATCAAGATTTGGCGTATATAAAGGATGTGCGTTGGGAATATAACTATCTGGTACGGTAACGAGACCGTGCAAAACGGTGGTCGCTACTTTCTGCCGATCGAGGCAAAGAGCTAGGGCTTGTCTGGTGCGCGGATCGCTGAAAAAACGAGGGCGGTCGCTGCCTGAAACGATCCCGTCATCGTAAGTAGCGGGGTTGATGCCGATATGCAGGCTTTCAAGAGACATCTTTTCGGCAGCATAAAACTTGATCTTTCCTGCAAGGTCAAATTGCTGGAGCAGAGCAACATGGTTTTCAAGAGGAATGCTGGAATCTAGCAAATCACATTCGCTTTCAAGGAGGGCCGTGATCGCTATATCGGGGTCGGGGATAAAAAGGAAATTGACAATATCAATTTTCGGGAGACCTTCACCAGCGCGGTGATAGAGGGGGTTTTTGATGAGGGTGATCCGCTCCGCAGGAAGCCATTCATCTACCAGATATGCACCCCAGCCAAGCGGATAGCGCGCGGCGACATCTGCATCAACAAGCTCTGTTGCAGAGAATTCTCCCCAAGCATGATAGGGAAGCGGCTGCCAGAAATTGGCCATATAGCTATTATCTCTGTAGCCTGGTAATCCTCGCCAGGATGTTGTTAGATCGTCTACTGTTTCGTAGGAGGCTGTTCTTTCAAGGAGATATTCTTTTGCAGGGTTTTTGCTATCGAGAGCAAGGTTGTAGGCGTAAACAGAATCATCGGATGTGATCGGCGTTCCATCTGCCCAGCGGAGATTGGGAAGAAAGCTGAAGTTGACCACCAGCTGATCCATGCGCAGTTCAATATCTTTTTTATAGGTAGCAATACAAGATGCTTCTTTACAGCCAGAAGGATAGACACGTTTTCCCTGTACCAACTCGACCTTGTTTCCTTCAGCGTCAATGACCCAATCGCCTTCTCCGACGAGCACGGATTCTATGAGCGCGTCGCCATCTGCGAGGGAGGGGACTTTTTGCAAGATGACGGGCTGATGATCATAGTTTCGGCTATCGAGGGGGCCATCGTAAATGGCTTCGAGAACACTGAGGGCCGCAGGGTTTGGATTATCGTTAATATATAGCGTATTTGGCTCATGTCCGAGGCAAATATTTAGCGTGCGCGCTATTTGGGGTGCAGGCGTTGCTGTTTCAACGGAAGCAGGTTCAATATCCGCGGGGGAATCCGTTGGCGTAGCTGTTGGAGCTTCGCCAAAAGCCGGAAAAGAGCAAGCTGCTAAAGCCAAAGAAAATGCCAAAATCCAAAGCGAAAATAATTTGAGCGAACGAGACATAAGCCCTCCAATGAGCATGGTCTCTGTAATTGTAATCGCTTTCGCGTGGTGGTAGAATCGAATCAGATCTTTATGTACTCGGAGGTACTACTAATGGAAGAAAATACTGGTTCATTTGCTGTAAAAAAGGGCTTGGCACAAATGTTAAAGGGCGGCGTGATCATGGATGTGGTGACACCGGAACAAGCAAAAATTGCTGAAGACGCGGGGGCTTGCGCGGTAATGGCTTTAGAACGTGTTCCTGCTGATATTCGTGCGGATGGCGGCGTGGCTCGAATGAGCGATCCCGATATGATCGCCGGCATCATTGATGCTGTCAGCATCCCTGTGATGGCAAAAGCCCGCATTGGGCATTTTGTAGAAGCACAAATTCTCGAAGCATTAGGCGTTGACTATATTGACGAGTCGGAAGTTTTGACCCCTGCCGATAACGATTATCATATCTACAAGCATGATTTTAAAGTGCCTTTTGTTTGCGGTTGCCGCAATCTTGGCGAAGCCATGCGCCGTATTGGCGAAGGTGCAGCAATGATGCGCACCAAAGGCGAAGCCGGCACAGGCGATGTAGTGGAAGCTGTTTATCATGCACGCACTGTTTTAGGCGATATTCGCCGCCTTCAAAGCATGCCCGTTGAAGAAGTAATGACTTTTGCAAAAGAAATTGGCGCACCTTTTGAAGTTTTGATGGAAACACGTGAGCTTGGCAGATTGCCCGTAGTCAACTTTGCTGCAGGCGGTATTGCCACTCCCGCAGATGCAGCCCTCATGATGCAACTTGGCGTAGACGGTCTTTTCGTCGGCTCTGGCATCTTCAAATCTGGCGACCCTGCCAAACGTGCGGCCGCCATTGTTAAAGCCTGCACGCATTATAACGATCCTGGCATCCTCGCAGACGTGAGCAAAGACCTCGGTGAAGCAATGGTTGGCATCAACGTTGGCACCATGCCCGAAGAAGAAAAACTCGCTGGTCGTGGTTGGTAGGAGCTAGTTGATTAGGAACTAGGGATTAGTTCTCCCTCCGCTTGCGGGGGGGGGCTTTCCTAACTCCTGATGCCTAATTACCTGATCCCTGACTTATGAAAATTGGCATACTCGCCCTGCAGGGCGCATTTGCAGAGCATATCGTTATGCTTAAAAAACTCGGTGCTGAAACAGCCGAAGTCCGTTTGCCGGAACAATTGGATGATCTGGATGGGTTGATCATCCCCGGCGGGGAATCGACCACAATGGGCAAATTAATGGTCGATTATGACCTGCTCGAGCCACTGCGTGAATTTGGGCTGGCTCACGCTATGTGGGGCACCTGCGCTGGTGCAATTCTACTTGCTAAAGACGCCCATCGTGAACAGCCTCTGCTTAACCTGATGGACATCACCGTTGAGCGAAATGCTTTTGGTCGCCAAGTAGATTCCTTTGAAGCAGCCCTGGACATTTCTGTTTTGGAGAAAAATGAAAGCGATCCTTTCCACGCGGTCTTCATCCGCGCACCCATCATAGAATCGGTACAAGGCGATGCAAAATCCCTCGTCACTCTCCCCGATGGCAGGATCGTGGCAGCTCAAGACGGTCATTTGCTGGCAACATCCTTTCACCCTGAATTAACGGGTGATACTCGTTTTCACGAATACTTTTTGTCGCTTATAAAAAAATAGTGCGTATTGCGTATTTCGTAATGATCTCCCCTACGAAATACGCAATACGAAATACGCATAATGCCCCCTCGCGCGCTCGAACTCTTTGATCTGGCCAAGCTCCCCCGCTATCGAGACAAAGTTCTCATACTCGATAGCAGGCGTGCCTTAACGCATGGGCATCCGCTCCGCGCAGCGAGCTTCTTGGCTTATCTGAATCCGACGCGTCGCATTTATACTGGGATTTTAGATGATAGCAATGAAGAAGTTTTAGGCGGCAACGAAGCCATCTTGGGCGGTGTTGTCCAGGATGCAGAAGAGCACTTTGCGCGGCTGGCATACCTTGCTCCTGCTGATATTTCTACAGATTCTCCCCCTGCACTAATAGAGCATCTGACCAAGCAAGCCGGGGCTTGGGAAGCGCATCAGATCGTAGCAGAAATAGAAGAAGATAACCCCCTTTTCCAATCGCTGCGCCAAAGCGGTTTTTCGGTCTATAGCCGCCAACGAATATGGGATTTGAGCTATATAAACCATATTCCCGATTTCCCTTATTTGTGGCGCAAGAAAAAAGACCAGGATCTGATCGCTATTCAAAGTTTACAGCGAGAGCTTGTTCCACCACTCTTACAACAAGTAGAAAGCTTCACGGCTTCATCTGCAGGGATGCTTATTCAGGGTGAAAAACTGTTAACTTATTTTGATATCACTGAGGGGCCACGTGGTATTTATCTTCGCCCCTTGATCCACCCAAATGCAGATCATTTGCTAGAGAATTTATTCCACCTTTTGGCAAATTTCCCTAACCGACGTGTCCGCCCTGTCTATATATGTGTGCGTTCTCATCAGGCATGGATAGAGTCTATTCTCGAAGATTTTGGTGGCAGACCAGCACAACTAAAGACCGTCATGGTCAAACATTTGGCTAACAAGATCCGTGAAGAGAAAACTGTCCCGACAGGAGCAGAAAAAGCCTGGGCAAATCCTGCCGCAACCATTAAGCGTTTGGATACGGGAGAGTAGTTTTTAATAGACAGCCAAAGAGGCAAGGTGGGAAAAGACTTTTTGTACTTTGTAGGCTTTGCAAGAGAAGAGGGTGCGTCGCACTAAAACGATGGGAATCAGTCCTTCGATGGGCAAAATACTTGTCGATTAGCATCTTCTTAGCGAAGTTTGTGCGACGCACGCCCGCACAAACGAAAGCTCTACTTTGAAAAACGTGGAGGAAAAACCCATGAAGAAAATGCATCCATTCTATCTTGGTATAGCCTTATCCTTTAGCTTTGCCTGCTCCTTCTTTTCTTCGATCCCGATAGAGCCAGAACCCATAACGACAGAATTTGCTCCGCAGGAAGAAGCACAAGCCTTACCTGTAGAGGAAGTTCCCCTAATCAAATCACCAGTAGCTATCACGACAGAAAAGGATGGCATACTCTCCGTTTTTGATCGTGAAGGTTATACCCTGCAACAGGTAAATATACCGGGAGCTTCTTATGCAGATGAAAGCAACCTGCATATATTAAGTGTTTTTCCGCATGACAATAGCGGGCTGCCTGTTCTTTATTACTCCTTTGAGCAAAACAACTCTCTCTTGATGAGTCACAATGGGCAAATCTCTACCTTGCTTTCTGTGCCAGATTTTTCGGGCATGGTTGGCGCGCCAGGAAAAGCCGTTTTCGCCTATACACGCGTTGAATATGCAAATGTAAATCTCATCAGCCATCTTTATGCTGGCACGATAAAAGATATTCCAACAGCAGCACCTGTATATTCAGAAAACAGTGCAGAGGGTTGGGGCTTGGTCGCTTTTGCCGTAAATGTAGAAGCCGAAAAACCCGTTGGGATTTGGTATAGCAAACGCCCTTGGGGAATTGGAGGGGACATTGTCTTTGACCCGCTCCGAACACTCTCGTATATTGACTTGCAAACAGGAAGCAACTCCCAATATCTGGGGGCAGATGCAAACCCTTCTGCGATCTCGGCGGACGGAAAATGGTTGGCGTACACAGATGATGAAGGCGCGGTGGCAGGCGCAGGGACAATGGCGATCCGTAATATCGAAACAGGGGTAGGGCTTTCTTATCCATTGCAAAATGCTGTTGACCAGCGCGGCGCTGGAGAAGCATCCTTCTCACCGAGTAATGAATATTTAGCGTGGATGGAAGGAAGCGGTTTCCAGATGGCGGAAATTCCGAATTTTCATTCTGTTGTACGTGTAGGGAATTTGAACGGAAATATCATCGCGGAGTTTGCAGATACGGCTTTTGTGGCAGCATCAGGTTTGGGCACAGTGGCGCGGGTGGAGCCTGTGGGCTGGTTTGATGATAATACTTTGGTTGTAATGGCACGCGGCGAGGCATGGAATGATGCGGTTTTATTGATGATCGATATCTCCTCTCAAAATATCAGCCTGTTGGCACAAGGCGTTTTTGTAGGCTTTGTTTATCCTTAGCACCAGATGTGCAATGCATGTCTATCAATTCTTTTTTATTGATTTTTAGGATAGGCTCTTAAATAAAAAACGACCTTTCGGTCGTTTTTTATTTTCATCCAAGTCATTTTTTTCTATACTAATTTTGCATCCATCGTGATTTCAGCATTCAACACACGTGAGACAGGGCAGCCACCCTTTGCGCCTTCTGCGATCTTCGCGAAGCTCTCTGCATCTGCGCCGGGGACTTTGGCCTCTACATCCAAATGAATATTGGTGATGGTAAAACCAGCATCTGTTTTCTCAAAGGTCAGAGTCGCATTTGTACTAACGGATTCTGCGGTTAAATCAGCTTTTTCTAATTCTGCTGAAAGCGCCATAGAAAAACAGCCAGCATGCGCGGCCGCTATCAGCTCTTCGGGGTTGGTGCCAATGCCATTTTCAAAACGGGTGCTAAAAGAATATTGTGTATCGGCAAGAACGCCACTGTCGCTGGACATCGTCCCTTTGCCGCCTTTGAGACCGCCATTCCATACTGCTGATGCTTTACGTTTCATATCTTATTTCTCCTTGCTATACAATTTTTATGAATTAGTTGATAAAAATTATATCATACTTATGATCGTTTTCTCTTAAGTTCTGCCGCTTCATTAAGATGGACGAGATTATGACGCGTTGCTGGCATCAGGAGTAACCCTGCGATATCACGTTTACGCCAATATTCGATGATGCCCGGCGCATCTTTGTGGACGAGGGATTTCTCCGCGACGCGCGTGATTTGAGCTGGGTCAACCTTCTTTTTCAGTGTGCCCGGCTCAAGCTTTTTCACGATCTCCCGCGTGCGGCGCCCCACCGCGATACGATATTCCCGCAAGGCAGCGATATTTAGCCTATTGCTTATCGTTGCGATCTCTTCCACAGTCATCGCATTTGCTGTGTGGGAGATGCTCGAGTTCGTTTTAGTGAGCCATTTTTCCTCTTCAAAGATCTGTTCCGTGTTGGCAACGAGCAAATTCATTGTCACGTCTTCGATCCGGGCAATATGCCAGATGCACCACAAAATTGAATGCTCTCGATTCTGCGGAATGCGGCGCAGTTGCCCCTCGGTCATATCATCCAGAATTGCATCTTCATACGACCAAGGCCCGTCATCTGCCATCTTCGCGGAGTGAAGCAAGGCGTGTTGATGCAAAAAAAGCTCTATGACTTTCTCGTGTTGACCGCTTTCGAGCATAACACGGCGCAGTTCTGTTTGCTGCTTATTAAGTTCTTTTTTGTTCATAGATTCATTCCAACATGGGCTCCTTGGCGCCTATCTGTTCATCCAATGATTTTGGCAAAAGGCTTATAATCAAATTGAGCCATTACGATCCCGTGATCTGTGGTTACAGCTGATTTGACGTGATCATCCAGGTGGTCGTTCCAGTATTTTGTGTCGCGAAATGCCCAAATGCGTTTGGGTGAATGATCGTAAAACTGTTCCGATACCAAAATGTGATCCAAGACTTCCAGTTTATTTTTATACACGTGGGTGTAGTACACATTGCGTAGGCTGCGATATTCTTTTAGCATCTGCGCCGAGTAAAACCCCAGATCGCCGCTTTTGCTTTCCCGCGCGCCAACGCGGCTGCCTTCATATAATTTATAGGATGGGTCACCGGTCACGATCGTGGTCGAGACGCTCAGGTAATCATCATTGAGATCGCCAAGAACAACAAAAGGATCATCGTTGCCGAGCATCCGTTCGTTAAGCAGCAGACGTAGCGCAGCGGCCTCGGCAGAGCGGCGAATATTGGCAAGTGCGGAGCCGATCGCTACCTCGTCCTGCGTAAATAGTTTATCTCTTTCGGGGCGATCAAGGTTGATGGGCCGCTTCGATTTCAGATGAGCACAGAACAAAGTCATTTCAGGAGCGCCTCGTCGTTTCGGTTTCACACGGATTTCCAACACTGGACGAGAGAAATTATCAATCGCAACTTCCATCTGATTCGTCGATCCACCGGATGGACGTTTGATGAAACGGGCGTTTTCAGGGAATTCTTTATGCCAGGTTTCAGTACCCCGCAACCAACCCTTGCGAAGGGCAAAGGCGACTTGCACTTCATTTTGGCTCGGCGCATCACGCCCAACGATATCGTATTCGTTTTCCAGATTCGCTGCCTTGAAACAATCGACCAGAGCGTTGACTTGCCAGAGCTCCTGAAAGCCGATGATATCAGCGTCCATCTCCAACAAGCGTGCACCGATCCATTGAACCTTTTCGGCATATTCTTCATCTGAGTATAGCGGTTTTTTGCCAGTGTATATCTTTTTACCGGCTTTGATCAGATTCTTCAAATTGAATGTAGAAATGGTCAGGGACATGGAAAAAACTCCTTTTTCATTTGCTAATCGTATTTCGATTGTAGCATAGTGAAGAATTTAAATAAAAAAGCGAAACCCTTCAAACAGGATTTCGCTCTTGTGTTTCCAAGCCTTGATCTTAATTATCCAACACTGCAAACTTGGTTTTATGATTCAGTTGTTCTTTACATCATAGCATAAAAACATCTCTCTACAAAAGTCTCTTACAACATTTCTAACTATGACTCCGCGAGGAGCATCTTTTCGCGACGAAGCGATCTCATAGTGATGAGATTGCTTCGTCGGAAATGCACCCTCCTCGCAAATTCATCCAAAATTGGAATTGCTGAGGCTTGCAAAAACCTTTATAAGTCTGTCTCGGCATCTGCCAATTTTTGGACCCCTTCGTTATATGCTTGTGCAAAAAGCACGCCGCTAATAATCCCTAAATACATATAGAAAGCCATCATGATAAAAGGCACCACAATGCAGAGAATGATCGTCATCATCAAAATTTGAAATACGAAAGTAGCAACCCAAGTAGTCCCCATGATGACGATAAAAGCCAGCAGAAAACCGCCCAAATTCTTGCGAAGAATAGGCCACCACTCACGAAAACGGAAAGCTGCACTGAACTCTCCTTTTGCGACCATATGCCCAATTGCGGTAATTGATAAGAACGAGAGCACCAAGGAAAGAAGGGAACCCAGCATCATCAGGATAAATGTGATGGGGAAAACGGTCATCGCCAAGGCACTAAACTTTTCCGGCATTTCTTCTGCAAAGGGCAAAAACATGAAATTGAGAAAATAGGGAAGCATGAGTAACAAAGAAGGGCTGGAGAAAATAAGGTTGACTGCCCATGCTTTGAACCCGTTTTGAAAATAGTTTCCCATATCGTCCCAGGTTGGGAGGGATGGTTCACTTTTTTCAACGATGATGCGCCGCATAATTTCATATATGTACCCACCAAAGAAAAAAATGGGAAATATCAAAAAGCTTAAAAAGATCAAAAGTCCGCCTACAGCGAATTTTGATTTCCACTTATCGTCCTTGAAAGGGAAGGTGAAAACATTTTGCAGATTTTCAGATGTGAATTTTGAAGTCATTTTCCGCTCCTAATAGTATTTAAATTTGATTTCTGGCGTTGATTTTAGCACAGCAGGAAAAAGTTGCAAAAAACAAAACGGAACTTCGCCTTGAAGTCCCGTTCAACTTTTCTAGTCGTTTCTTTGCTTAGGACGGCATGATCGCGCCGTTATTGATGTCGAGCGTTTGCCCCGTGATCGATGCCTGTGAGAGCAAATAGGCGATCAGTTCCCCGATCTCTTCGGGTTTGCTCATTTTGCCGAGCAAGACATGCGACATTTGCTCCTAGTAAATTTCTTCGTAGCTTTTACCCGCACTCTTGGCGAAAGTCTCCAAGCCCTGTGTCGCCATATCCGTGCTGACCCAGCCCGGTGCAATCGCGTTGACCAAAATATTCTGCGTCGCCAACTCAACCGACCAGGAGCGCATCAAGCCGAGCAAGCCTGCTTTCGATGCGCAATATGCCGTATATCTTAGCACACCCAAACGCGCCAAAATGGAAGAGATGATGACAACGTGCCGAAAACCATCTTCTTTGGGGGCGAAATAGGGCAGGGCTTCTTCAACGAGTTGATAGGTTCCGGTCAAATTTGTTTCGATGATCTCCTGCCAGCGGTCGTTATCGCCGTACTGATTTTCGCCGCCCAAACCTGCATTTGCAATGACCCCGTTCAAAAGGGGAGCGATGTCGCCCAATCCTTTTTTGATCTCCTCTGCATTGCGGATATCCGCGGAGATGATCGCATGAGATGCAGGATTATCCAAGAGCGAAAGCGTTTTTTCGAGATTCTCTTTATT
>CAZOOX010000088.1:0-15861 GCA_964581545.1 uncultured Anaerolineaceae bacterium | reverse complement strand
ACAAAGACAAAAAATATGTTGAAAAGCTCGAAAAGAAGCTTATTGACGAGGGTTTTGATGTTTGGATTGACCATCGTATCGACTATGGTACTCAATGGCCAAAAGAAATTCAGAAAGCCCTAGACTCTTGCGACGCCTTTATTGTAGTGGTTTCTGAAAATGCCTATAAATCAAAATGGGTTCAAAGTGAAGTTGCTCGCGCAGATAGAAAAAAGAAGCCTTTCTTCCCGCTTTTACTTCAGGGTGAACCTTGGCTTATGATTGAAGCTGTTCAATATGTGGATGTAAAAAAAGGTTCTCTACCGACAGAAAGATTCTATAAGCGCTTAGAAGGAATTGTAATAAAAAGAAAGTCAAAGATATCCGAGCAAAATGCTATCGAGCAGAAGTCAAAAAAAACGAAAATTTTGAGAAGTATTATTGAGATTATGATAATTATCGCAATAATACTTCTTATTTCGCTTGTACAACAAGGAATAACAAAAAGGTCTGATATAACACCCCAAACTCAAGTTTTATATTCTACACAAGAGCTAACAGAAAAAGTGGCATCAACCCTTGTCTCATCTCCAGTACCAGCAAAAGATATTCCTGTTCCACCTGCCAGTGCTGAGCTTGGCGATACTTGGATGCGCCCAATGGATGGTTTGGTGATGTCTTATATCCCTGCAGGAGAATTTCAGATGGGCAGCGAAGATGGGCAAGATAATGAAAGGCCCGTCCATACCGTTTATTTGGATGCTTATTGGATAGATCAAACTGAAGTTTCTAATGCTCAATTTAGTATTTTTGTAGAAGAAGTAGGATATCAAACAGAAGCAGAAGAAAATGGAAAGTCTTGGACTTATTTAGATGGAGAGTGGCAAGATGTTGAAGGCGCAAATTGGCTACATCCGCAAGGACCTAATTCGGATATTGTTGAATTAAGCAACCATCCAGTAACACATATGTCATGGAATGATGCTCAAGAATACTGTAAATGGGCGGAGTCACGTTTGCCAACAGAGGCAGAATGGGAAAAAGCTGCTCGTGGCGGTTTGGAAGGAAAGACTTATCCATGGGGAGATGAATTTGACGGCTCTAATCTCAATTTTTGCAATGTGAATTGTCCCTTTCACTGGAGAGATAGCAATTATTATGATGGTTATGTTTACACCTCTCCTGTAGCAAGTTTCTCTCAAAATGATTATGGCCTTTATGACATGATAGGTAATCTTTGGGAGTGGACATTAGATTGGTACGACGAAAATTATTATGAGATTTCACCTACTTCTAATCCCATGGGGGCAGATACAGGTGATTACAAGGTTTTGCGTGGTGGCGCGTGGAGCGATACCGATTACAATTTACATGTTGCTAATCGTTACGAAGACGCCCCATTGGTTACAGACAGCTACTATGGTTTTCGCTGTGTCCGTTCTGCAACAGAATAGCGAAAAAATACTTGCCAAACTCTCGCGGCTTGTATTGCAAAAATAGATAAATCAAAGGAATAATATGACCCAAAGCTACGACACCATCATCATCGGCTCCGGCGCGGGAGGATTAACCGCCGCCGTAGCCCTTGCCCAGGCCGGGCAAAAAGTACTCGTCTGTGAACAGCACGGCAAACCCGGCGGCTGGACGCATTCGTTTACCCTTAACGGTTATCGCTTTAGCCCGGGCGTTCACTATATCGGCGGGATCGGAGAGGGTGGCTCTCTTGATCGCACTTATAGGGGCTTGGGCGTTTCAGAGCATCTCGCTTTTTGTGAACTGAATCCCGATGGTTATGACCATATCGTTATCGGTGATAAGCAATATGATTTCCCTAAAGGTAAGGAAAACCTCAAAGCCAAGCTGATCGAATATTTCCCGCATGAAGCCGAGGGCATCGCTGGTTATATAGATATGGTCGAAAAGATGGTCACTGGGCTCAGCAATATGGGCAAAGTTAAAAATCCTGCCGGTGCGGTTAAGGCTGCTGGCGGCGCGATGTCTGTTATACGTTGGGCAACGCGCTCGGGGCAAGACCTGATCGAGCATTTTGTCACCGATCCCCTTTTACGCGGTATTCTCGCGGGGCAATCTGGCGATCATGGTGTCCCGCCTTCAGAAGTCTCCGCTTTTGTGCAGGCCGGCATTATGCACCATTATTTCAACGGCGGATACTATCCGAAAGGCGGGGCATTTGCCATTCCCAAGGCATTTGTTCACGAGCTGAAGCAAGCCGGGGGCGAGATCCGTCTCAAAACTTCGGTCGAGAAAATTTTGCTCGAAGATGGAAAAGTATCGGGCGTTCGACTTGCAGATGGGGAAGACATCCACGCTAAAAATGTAGTTTCCAACGCAGACCCGGAAGTCACCTTTGGCAAATTAATTGGACGTGAATATCTCAGCAAAAAACTGGTCAACAAATTGGATAGAGTGACGTATTCGGTCTCTGCCCTGAGCTTGTTCTTTGCAGTGGATATGGATCTCCGCGCCGCTGGGCTTGATTCCGGCAACTTCTGGCTCTACGACAATGAAGATGTCGATGGCTTATATAAGCTTGGCTTAACAGACCATGCCGTTACCGCTGATGAGCCGGGAATGATGTTCCTGACCGTGACGACGCTCAAAGACCCTTCCAAAATGCATTCGGGACATCATACTTGCGAAGCCTTTACCTTTGTCGATTATGCGGCCTTTGAAAAATGGTCAGACTCGAAAAAAGGTGACCGCCCAGCAGATTATGAAGCCGAAAAAGAAGAGCTGTCCGAAAAACTTTTCAGAAAACTCGAAAAACATGTCCCGGGCATCAGCAAACATATCGTTTACTGGAGTTTGTCCACTCCGCTGACGAACGAGCACTATATCAACGCGACGCGTGGCAATCAATATGGCATTGCGAAAAGCCGCCGCCAGGTTGGGCCCGGTGCTTTCCCGATCAGAACAGAGATTGATGGTCTTTTTATGTGTGGGGCAAGTACACTCAGTCATGGTGTCGCTGGAGCAACACGCTCCGGGTTGGCTGCGGCGGCTAATATTCTGGATTGCCGTATATCTGACTTACTTACACAAAATGGCCCGCCGATGGAAATTTACCCATCGGACGATATTTCAAAATGGCCTGCGCATCTGCAAAAGAAAATTGCACGAGGGATGGAAGAGAAATAATTATTTCGCCCAATCCTTAATTAGGGGAACAAAATCTTTCCTCCAAACGTCTTTGCTCCATAGCAAGGACGTTTTTTATTAGCATCTCAAAAAAGATGCAACATATACTCTTGGAGGAAAGAAATGAAAACCCTATCGAAAATCACTTTTGTACTTTTCTTGGTTGCCGCTTTTGTGCTGGCAGGATGCGCTCCTGCTGCTGCGCTTGAGCCAGAATTTGTGGCAGAAGAAGCGCCAGTTGCAGAAATAGAGATGGTGGCTGAAGCCGCCGCTCAAGCTCCAGCGGCAGATGGCACAGAAGCAAAGGTTTCAGGCCAAAGCAGCGGCACTATTGATGTGGCTGCCGCAGCCCAGCGCAGCAATCGCAAAATTATCAAGAATGCTGAGATCAAGCTTTTGGTCGAAGATTCTGATGTTGCGATTGACCGCACCACACAGATCGTTGGTGATGTAAACGCCTACATCATCAGCTCGCGGATCTGGTATAAGCCCCACGATGGAGATAATTACAAATACGCTACCATCACAATGGGCGTTCCCGTTGACCAATTTGAGACCGCAATACGCCGATTGCGCGCTATCTCAGTGCAGGTCATTGACGAGAACGCTTCAGGTGAAGATGTTACCGATCAGTTTGTAGACCTGCAATCTCAACTGGATAACTTAATTGCCACTCGTGACAGAATTCGCACTTTTTTGGAGCAAGCGAAAACTGTTGAAGAATCTCTGCGTGTCAGCCAGGAATTGTCTGTGATCGAAGCACAGATCGAAGAAATTCAGGGGCGCATGAATTATCTGAAAGATCGTTCTGCCTACTCGACCATCACTGTGAATATCGAACCTGAGTTGCCAGAGATCATTGTCTCAACGCCTACACCCACACCTGAACCGAAACCCTGGAGCCCCGTCGATACCTTGGAGCGTTCAAAAAAGACCTTGACCGTCACCTATCAAGGCATCTTCGAGTTGATGATCTGGCTGCTGGTCGTCGTTCTGCCCATCTTTGGCCCGCCCGCCTTCGTTGTCTGGTTAATTTACCGATTTTTCAACAAAAAGGAAAAGAAGATAGTTCAGCCAAAAGAAGAAAGCTAAAAAAAAGCCACAAGGGACTTTGTTAAAAAAGAGTGTCTGTTAGTATATACGCGATTTTTTCAAAAACAAAAATGTCATGTGGCTAACAAAAAAAACTATCTCTACTTCGGTAGGGATA
Organism: uncultured Anaerolineaceae bacterium; assembly: GCA_964581545.1. Lineage (GTDB taxonomy): Bacteria > Chloroflexota > Anaerolineae > Anaerolineales > Villigracilaceae > Desulfolinea. The sequence continues at coordinate 11,513 of CAZOOX010000088.1, read as the reverse complement.
GGGAGAGTGCTTACCCGTTTTGAGCACTCTCCCTATTTTAGAAGGGGGGTGTTCGTGTTTAAAAAATCAGCTTATAATTCCCTCGTCCCTTCTTCCCAGTAGGAAGACCTTATAGAACGAAGAAAAACTAGCGAAAGATTGCTCTCTTGCAATGAGACTCTGACGTACAATGTATGGGAAATGAGTTTAGAATAAAATGAAAACGAATAATAGTACTTCAGCTAATAAACACAAAAAAAACACAGCGCTATCTTCTTTTGCTTCGATTATATTTATCTCATTTCTAACAGCAAGTATTTTTGCTAAGCTTCATACATCAAAATATAACGCTCTGGTTGAGGCTGCTCGCGGTGTACTAAAACATAAACCACATTGGATCGCCTATCAAAACCGTTTATTAGCCCCTTATTCTGTTTATGGCATTTCTCTTTTTGGTATTTCCTTTGAAGAAGCGATAATGGTGTTTTATATATTAGCTATCGTTGCCCAAAGTGTTATTTTGTATATCTTGCTATTGAAAAGTACAAAGAATGATCGTCCCTTGTCAGTGCTATATGTTATTTTCTTTTCCTTTATGTTTATTGGTATCCAGCATACCTGGTTTTATACATGGGATAGTCTCGAGATTATTTTCTTCATCCTGTTTAGTTGGGGGATATGGAGAAAAAAAACAGCCTGGTATTTTGTCGCATTATTTTTTGCCGCGCTTATTAATAAAGAGAGCGCTATTTTTATTGCTGTATTTTTGGTCGTTGATGCTTTTCAATTTCAAAATCAAAAGGATGCCTTTTTGCCAAAAATAAAATTATCTTCTCCAGGAAAATTAGTCACAGGATCATTTTTGACTCTTTTTGGAATAGTCTATACCAAGTTTGTGCGCGATTATTTATTTATTATTTCGTCGGAGCCAGATTTAGGTGATGATAGCTCTCACAGAGTTTTAGGGAATCACTTTACCTTGCCCGACAACTTACAAGCCTTTTTCTCTGAAAATTTATGGAACCCAGATATGATAAATTCTTTTTTCCTAATAGGGCTTGTTCTTTATTTGCTCTGTTTTTTTAATAAATTTGAAGACCCGGATTACAAGGCGTTTATAATTATCATGCTGATTATCCTCAGCATATTTCTTTTTGGTTTGATCAACGAAACCCGCATTTATGCGCCTTTATTGCCTTTTATTTTATTTTTTCATTTGCGACAACACCAGCGGCAAATATTACATAAGCCATCTATATGATTTGAAGATGTTTTGGTAGGGGAGATTTGATGAAAGAAAACTACTCTCCGGCAGCGCACTAATACCCATAAGTGTCACGAAAATCCGCGTTCCATTCTTTTTTTGATTAACTGATGTTACGCAGTTTTTCTCTTCAGAGGCGTTTTTGACTGTGGGGAAGCCCCCCCTGCTTCTTGCTGCTACTTCGACAAGCTCAGTACAAGCGATACGCGACAGCACGGAAAAACTGTGCTGTCACACTACTCAACCGCCGCTTTTTTCTTTAAAAACTTTGTGTCTCTTCGTGGATTCTAGGATAAAATCATCCCCTATGAAAATCTTCCTTGATTCCATTGGCTGCCGTCTCAATCAGGCAGAAATTGAGCGCATTGCCCACCAATTCCGCGCGGCGGGACATGAAATTGTCGGCGAAGCGGATAAAGCCGATCTCGCTGTCGTGAATACCTGCACAGTTACCTCTCAGGCAGCGGCAGATTCGCGCAAGGTTATTCGGCGTGCAAAACGTGCTGGAATTGACGAGATCATTTCCACGGGCTGCTGGGCGACGATGGAACCCGAGAAGGCCGCCGAACTTTCCAATAAAGTTGTGCTCAACGATCAAAAAGAAAGCCTCGTCCCCGACTTTCTCAACCTTCCCCCTGAAACCTTCGACCTCGAACCCCTCGAACGTACGCCTCTGCCCGGTCTGCGTGCCCGCACGCGTGCCTTCATCAAAGTGCAGGATGGCTGCGACAACGAATGCACCTTTTGCATCACAACTGTCGCGCGTGGAGATGGGTATTCCCGCCTCCTCGATGAAATTCTTGAGGATATCAAATCTGCACTGGATGGTGGCGCAAAGGAGATCGTCCTGACGGGAGTGCATCTTGGTTCGTGGGAAGCCCCCCCTCTAACTCCTCCCGAAGGGGGGAGAACCAGTCCCTTCCCCCCTCGGGGGAAGGCTAGGATGGGGGCTTTGATCCGCGCTATTTTGGATGAAACATCTACGCCGCGTTTGAGACTTTCTTCTCTCGAACCTTGGGAGCTTGAATCCGACCTTTTCGAACTCTGGCGTGACCCGCGCCTCATGCGTCATCTTCATCTGCCGCTCCAATCGGGTAGCGATGCTGTTCTCCGTCGTATGCGCCGTAACACCAGTCGTGATGAGTTTCGTGCCATTGTCCGCTCCGCCCGTGACGTGATGCCCGATGTCGCCATCACAACCGATATCATCGCTGGCTTCCCCGGAGAGACCGAAGAAGAGTTTGCAGAGACGCTTGATTTTGTACAGGAAATCGACTTCGCAGGTGGGCATATTTTTACCTATTCTCCGAGAGAGAGAACGCCCGCCTCGCGTATCAAATCACAGTTGGATAAAAGTACGCGCAAAGGACGTAATGCCGCTCTGCAAGAAATCTTTGCCGAAATGGAAAGCCGTTATCGAGATTCGTTCATCAGCAGAACGATGCCGGTTTTATGGGAATCAAGCACACAGGCGAGCGATACGGGCTGGACGATGCAGGGGCTAACAGGAAATTATCTCCGCGTTCGAGCGACTGCATCCGAACCGAGATGGAATCAGATCGATCAGGTTAAGTTATTGGAGATTGACGGGGGTGTGATTTTGGGAGAGATTAGGAGCGGTTAATTCTCGTAAGTTTAGATAAAAAAAACTGCCTAAAACGAGACTTCCGAAGTTTTCAAAACTTCAGAAGTCTTTTGCTTTACACACTCATATAATAATGCCACAAGATCCGTGCCCCCACAGAGCGCCACGGTCGCCATGCTTCGGCGATTCTTAGTTGCTCATCATTGTTTGGTCGTGTATCCAGTTTTTTGACTTGCTGCATCGCTTTTGCCAGAGCAATATCGCCAGGTGGGTAAATATCGGGGCGGCGGAGTGCCATCAGCAAGTAGATATTTGCCGTCCATGGGCCGATGCCCGTGAGTTTTGTGAGTTCGTTATGAACGCTTTCGTTGTCAAGTTTTTTGAGCGCATCCAGATCAAGCGTTCCGCTCAAAATTGCTTCAGAGAGTATGCGTCCATAGCGCGTTTTCTGGCGGCTGAAGCCAAAGCCTTTTAGCTCGGCATCGTTAAATTCTAAAAAACTTCCCGGGCTAACATGTTCTACTGCATCGCTGAGTTTCTTAAAGGTTGCTCTTGCCGATGCCAACGAAACCTGTTGTTCAAGGATGATAAGGAGCAAAGTCGCAAAGCCCGGCTCGCGCGCCCATAAAGGCGGCAGACCAAATTGATCGACAACGGCTTTCAGGTCGCTGTCGATCTCGCAAAGCGCCGCAACGCCTTTGGCTAAACTTTTTTCGTCGAGTGTTAGTGGCATATTATTTCGGCGGTCGTTCCCCAAAATATTGATAATACTGCACTTCAATTGCCCCGTTGAAAAGCTTGCGCACACGGTTGGGCTTCGCCCGCTTGAAATAATCGGGGAACTTTTTATCGCCCGTCAGCACATAAAGCGACCAGCCCAATTTCTTCCGAAAGGTCTTGTTGATCGAAATATAGATGTTGTTCAACTCCCGAAAATCGCCCATTTTTATGCCGTAAGGGAAATTCGAGATCAAAATGCCATGTTCCTGATCGATCCACAGGTCACGGATATCCCTCTGCGCAAATTTAATCGTATTCGCAACGCCCGCTGCCTTTGCATTGGATCTGGATGCCGCAATCATTTCTTCGTCCATATCGTAGCCGAAAAGCTGCATTTCTACATCGGATTTGATGACGGAACGCGCGTGGTCTTTGGCTTGCTCCCACGCTGTCGTCGGGATCTGATCCCAATCTTCGGCTGCAAACGACCGCTTCAGCCCGGGCGCGATATTACGCCCAAGCATCGCCGCTTCGATGAGAACTGTGCCCGACCCACACATCGGGTCGATCAGCAATCTTTCTTTATTCCAAAAACTGAGCTGCACGAGCGCGGCAGCCAAGGTCTCCTTGATGGGCGCTGCGCCAGCCTGATTTCTATACCCGCGTCTTGTTAGCCCCGTCCCGGATGTATCGAGCGTTAACGTTGCCACATCTTTGCGAATTGACACTTTAACCGGAAACTCTGCACCGCTTTCCGGCAGCCATTCTGTGTCATATGCTTCACCCAATTTCTCGGCAATTGCTTTCTTGACAATGGACTGGCAGGCAGGGACACTCTCTAGTTTAGACTTGACCGAAACACCATTTACCGCAAATTTGCCCTCCTCATGAATCCAATGATCCCAAGGGATAGCGTAGGTCTGCTCATAAAGGGTATCAAAATCTTTGGCTTCAAATTCGCCCATCTTGAGCAGAACTCGGTCGGCAGAACGCAGCCATATATTTAGAGCGGGAATATCTTCGGGCGTGGCGTCAAATTCCACTTTTCCATCCGAAACGCGCAAATCATGAAAACCAAGGGCTTGTAGCTCGCGTTTTACGACAGCTTCCAGGCCAAAGGATAGGGTGGCGATGAGGGTGATTTTTTTCATGGGGGTATTGTAACTCGAAAATAGGTAGGGCACGCTTGTAGCCTGAGGCTTTGTCAACAAGCCAAGGCCGGGCAGATGTGCCATAACGCCGACCAAGCCGAAATCACATATGTTTCGAGTGTAAGCGTGCAGGGTGGTAATTCATCCTGTAATTGTCAGACAATTATACTTTTCCCTATTCAGCAGAAATAATTTGGTATATAATGTAAGTTGTCTGACAACTTACGGATGAGGGAGCAGTTTATGCGACCATCATCCTTTAATCCCAGGAGACCCAAATGGCTAAAATTGACTTGACTGTAATGAAAGAACGTCGTGAACGTGCTGTGCAACGTGCCCGTGAAAAGAATATTATTCTTCCTACGCTTGCGCAGATGAAAAACCCTGATCTGATCCCCGACAAGATCAAAGAGCAATTGAAAGATGTTGGTTTGTGGGATATTAACCCCCTTAACCTTTTCCGTATTAGCTGGAAAAATGAAGCAAAAGAGAGTGGCGGACAATTTGGTGATGTGAATTACCTTGAGTTGCCTAAAGAATTGACTGGTGTGGATGCTCGCATCGTTGTTTTGGTAGGGAAATGGTTCCCGACTGGCGCGCATAAAGTTGGTGCAGCTTATGGTTGTTTGGTGCCTCGCCTTGTTACTGGTCAATTTGACCCAACCACTCAAAAGGCTGTTTGGCCTTCCACTGGTAATTATTGCCGTGGCGGTGCTTACGACTCTGCTCTCTTGGCTTGCGAATCCATCGCTATTTTGCCCGAAGAAATGTCTAAAGAACGCTTCGATTGGCTGGCTGATGTTGCAGGTGAGACGATCAAAACCCCCGGCAGCGAATCCAACGTAAAAGAAATCTTCGATAAATGCTGGGAATTGCGCGGCTCTGGCGAAGACCTGATGATCTTCAACCAATTTGATGAGTTCGGCAATTATCTCTGGCACTATGAAGTGACTGGTCATGCAATGGAAGAAGTCCTTAAGAAAGTAATGGGACCGAATGATAAATATCGTGGTATGGCATCTGCAACTGGCTCTGCCGGGACAATTGCCAGCGGTGATTATATGAAGCAGATCTTCCCCGAAAGTGTTATCGTTGCCAGTGAAGCACTCCAGTGCCCGACCTTGCTTGAAAATGGCTACGGCGCACACCGCATCGAAGGCATCGGCGACAAACACGTTCCGTGGATACATAACTCCAAGAATACCGATATGGTTGTTGCCATTGATGACAATGCTGTTGTCAATATTAGCCGCCTTTTCAATGAAAAAGAAGGACAGGAATACCTTGCCAAGCAGGGTGTTTCTCAAGAAGTCATTTCTCAACTTGGTTTACTTGGTTTCTCTGGTATTTCCAACGTTCTTTCCGCTATCAAGGCTGCAAAATACTATGAAATGGGTGAAAATGACATTATGCTCACCGTCTTGACCGACTCGATGGATCTTTATCAGTCTCGTCTCGAAGAAATGCATGAAGAATTTGGTGCATACAGCGAAGCTGATGCAGCCGCCGATTTCTCTCGCTGGTTGATCGGTCAGACCACCGACAATCTCGAAGAATTACGCTACACTGATCGCCGCCGCGTTCACCAGCTCAAATATTTCACTTGGGTTGAACAACAAGGTAAAACCTACGAAGAAATTCAAGACCAATGGTACGGTGATGATTATTTCACCGGTATCCAGGAGCAAGTTGAAGAAATCGACGCATTGATCGATGAATTCAACAAGGATGTTGGATTGCTCTAAATCCAAAATGAAACTTCCGAAGTCTTCAAGACTTCGGAAGTTTTTCTTTTTAATACGATAGAATAAAGATATGCTCTCGCCAACAGATTTGATTCTCGTTTGCCTGCTTCCCTCGCCTCGCGACATGGAAATCGCACGCCTTTTAGGGTGGTATCGCATCCCATTGCGTACTGCCCCGAAAGTTCTTTCCGTTGATTACCTCGCCTTTTATCAACCTTCTGCTTTTGGAAAGTGTGGCAGCCAGATCGAATTCATTGTCCCCGTGCACGGACATGAACTTGCCACTCGTGCGGAACTTCTCCGTGACGAAGCCGATCACCCCCGTGCTCATGAAGAATATTACAAAATTCAGCTTGGCGCGTTGGAAAAATTGCCCGATCCGATCTTTGCAAAAAAATGGAAACGACTTACTTTTCTTTATACAACCGGAGAATATCTGCTGCAAGCTAAAACACTAAATGACCTTGTTGTTCAAAATGATGAGCGTAAGTTACTCTGGAAATCCTTGCGTGAGCGCGCGGAGAATTCGATGCTCTACAAAGCTGATTTACCAGATGTGGAGATTGACCCTGCCTTGTTAGTAGCATTATTAGGCATTAGAGAGTGACAGAGGTTGCAAAGGTGGCAAGGGCTGCAGAAGCATAAATCATTCCAAAGAGGAAGTAAAATGACAAAAAGGAATTATTCTCGTGATGGCAAAGGTTTTCGGGAGTTATTGGTGTGGCAAAGGGCGCACGAATTAACTTTGGCGATTTATGATATGACCAAAGCGTTTCCCTCAGGCGAAAAAATATGGGCTGATCTCACAAATCCGTCGAGCGGCATCTTCTATTCCGGCAAATATCGTTGAAGGTCACGCGCTGGGACAAGGAAACTCCAAACGCCATTTACTCCCCTTCTTTTGGAATATATTCCCCCTCAACCCACTCCTCACCATCAGGCATGATTTCTTTTTTCCAGACAGGGACGATCTCTTTTAGACGGTCAATACCGTAGCGTGCGGCATCAAAGACGCCGGTGTCGCGGTGGGAGGCTGTACAGGCGATAAGAACAGTTGGCGTGCGTGGATAGAGTTTTCCAATTCGCTGAACAATGGCGATACCTTCTACAACATCCCACTTTTCTCTGATTTCTTTGGCAACTTGGCGCATTTTTTCTTCTGCCATTGGCTTATAGGCTTCGTATTCGAGATAGGTAGTTTCGTGCGGTGCGTAGTTGATTCCCTGTGCTTTTCCTGTACGGGTTGTTTGGCCGCGCACCATGCCGGTAAATATCGCCGCCGCGCCTGTGGATGTGAGCGTGACTTTGGCAAGAAGAGTGTTTAGATCTATTTCTTCTTCAGTGATGGAGACGAAAGTAGGAAAGTCAGGAGAGTTCACGGAGATTATCCTCCACTTACGGGCGGGAATAAGGCAATTTCTGCGTTCTCTGGAATTACGTCTTCATCAAAAGCATATTCGCGGTTAATAGAAACTAAAGTATGGTGTAGAGATGCTTCGAGTGCGGGGATCTCTGCCGTGATAATTTCTTTTAGTTCCGCAACAGTGACATCTTTTTTAACTTCCAGTTCAAGAGATGAACGTTTTGCGCGTGTACGCATTGTGGCGAAAAAAAGAATTTTGATCTTGTTCATGAAATTTATACCTATAAAAATTTAACTTTCAGTTGTAAAGGCACCGCTTTTCCCACCATGTTTTTCGACGAGGCGGATATTTTGAATGACCATTGTTTTTTCAGCGGCTTTTGCCATGTCATAGATAGTCAGTGCAGCAACAGATACGGCGGTCAGGGCTTCCATCTCTACGCCGGTTTTACCGCGTAAGCGTGCGGATGCAGTGATCTGTACACCGGGCAGGGATTCGTCCAAGTTGAGTTGCACCGAGATGTGGGTGAGCGCAAGTGGATGACATAAGGGTATCAAGTCGGATGTGCGTTTGGCTCCGTTGATGCCTGCTATTTGCGCAACGGTTAAAACATCCCCTTTTTTCATATTTCCGGCGGCAATTAGATCAAAGGTTGCCTTTTGCATTTTTACTTCACCGCGGGCAATGGCGATGCGTTCTGTATCTTCTTTTTCGCCCACATCTACCATGTGAGCTTTGCCAGAATCGTCCAAGTGGGTCAAGTTTTTCATGGGCGGATTATACCGCAGTCTGTTATAATCGCTCCCCATGAGCCTTGATATTACCAGTAAGCAAGCCGAAAAATATACCGTTAGCACGCCCGTTTTTGAAGGTCCGCTTGATCTTTTGCTCAACCTGATCGAGAGCGCGGAGCTTGATATTACGAGCGTGTCATTGGCATTGGTTACAGACCAATATCTTGAGCGGATCCGAGCTATACAGGATATGGATGCCGAGGAAATTTCGGCGTTTTTGGTGATTGCGGCGAAGTTGATCCAGATCAAATCGGAAGCCTTATTACCGCGCCCACCCGTGCGGGAAGTGGGCGAGGAAGACCCCGGCGAAGCTCTGGCGCGCCAATTGCGACTTTATAAGAAGTTTAAAGAAATTGCGGGCTGGCTAAAAGAGCGTGATGCTCAAAATTTGCGAACTTATCTGCGGATCGCTGCGCCGCCTAAAGTTGAGAGCCGCTTTGAAATGGGAGATGTTACTCTGGCAGATCTAATTAAGGCTGCTCAGTATATCTTTTCCCGTGAAGCTGAAAAAGTTGAACTGGGAACGGTGATCCGTCCGCCAAAGGTGACAATTCGTGAGAAGGTTCTTCATATCACTAAATTTCTCAGTTCTGAAGAGCGCACAACCTTCCAAGAGATGGTTGCGAGCGCAAAGAGCCGCATTGAGATCGCGGTCACTTTTCTTGCTCTGCTAGAACTGGTTAAACGCTATCGCGTAAACGTGCAGCAAGATGGGCTTTTTAGCGATATTAAGGTTGAAAGAATGGGGGAGTTTTCAGAAGATGAAGATTTCGATTTGGAATTTGAGTAGGGGAGACTTCAGCTTTCAGACATCAGGTATCAGTTCTTGAATTTTCTGAAGTCTTAAGTCTACTATCTAAAATCTTCAATGCGATTGCAGCACCAGTACTATCTATTCCTACATCCATCCAACTGCCCTGTCTTCCGGGAACGAAAATTTGATGGAACTCGTCAGAGACAGCATATAGAAAAGCCAAAACCCAGGCGGTTTTTAGCTTTGTGGGGGACAGCTTGAATGCGTAAAGATAGGCAAGAGCAAGCAGGCCATATCCCAGTGCATGCCCCCCTTTTTTAACAAGGAAATCCGCCCAATCAAAAGAAGGCATGCTATCAGACGGAATAGATGAGAAAATGAATATCGCAATCATCATTACCGCTGCGGGTAGCCATAAAGGGGTTGTGATTTTCTTGATAAGTTTCATGGTTACCGCTAAGGCGTATTGCGCAGTTTTTTTACGCAACACGCCTTAGAAATTGGGTGCTATTGATTTCTATACATCTTCAAAGCGGATAGTGATATTGACGCTCTCACCCAAATCAACACCTTGTACGACAATCGCTTTTCCGCTTGGATGGCCATCGAAGACCATGCTGAATGTTGTGTCTTCAATCGACGTGTTGATTTCGCGTTCTACGTAGCCAAGGTCGGCAAAAGCAAAACGATAGAAGGTGACTGCATCAGGCAAGGTCAAGGTAGTTTGAAAAGTGATAGCTATCTCGCCCAATTCGATCACTGCACCAGCGTCAACATCTTCAGGGATCGGGAACTCACTCTTCGGTTCTGCTGCTGAAGGAGCCTCCCCCTGTGCCGGAGCTATAGGTGGCGCGGCCTCTTCGGCGGCCGGCGCTTCTTCGACAACGGGAGCAAGCGCAGGTGCCTCTCCACCGCAGGCTGTGGCTATGGTAAGAACAAATACCAATGCAAGAAATAACCAACGTTTTTTGTACATGAAAACCTCCAATAAAAGTGAATCGACTATGCTATTTTACTCTAAACTATTGTACAATTCTTTTTATGACAGAAAAAGAGATCATCACCAGTACCAATAACCCTAAAATAAAAAGAATTCGCTCTCTTGATCAGCGTAAGTATCGAGTAGAAACAGGACTCTTTCTCGTTGAGGGGATTCATCATGTTGGTGCGGCTATAGAAGCAGATTGGGATGTGGATACTCTCCTCTACGCCCCCGACCTACTCACCAGCGAATACGCCCATGACCTTATATCTGCTTCCGTTAAAAAAGGGATTGCCTGTCAACCTGCGTCTACCGCTATTTTCCGCTCTCTGGCAGGGAAGGAAAACCCCCAAGGGATTCTCGCCTCAGTACGTCAACGTGATCTTGACCTTGATTTTCTACCAAAATTTGAACGTGGCGTGGCAGTTGTTGCTCCGCAAGACCCTGGCAATCTCGGCACTATTCTTCGCACTATCGATGCTGTTGGCGCAGATGGATTAATCCTCCTCGATGGTGGTGTCGATCTATATCATTCCAAAGTCGTGCGCGCCAGCATGGGCTCCCTCTTCTGGAAACCCGTTGTCCGCGTTTCTTTTGATGATTTTTTTATATGGACGCAAGAGCGCGCGCTCAAGCTGATCGGTACCTCGGCGCGTGGCACATCTGATATAGCATCTCTCAATTTAGGTAATGAATCCTGGGTTTTGCTCCTTGGCAACGAACAAAAAGGACTCTCTGCTGAGCAAATTGCTGCCTGCGATACGCTAATCTCCCTCCCAATGCGTGGGCGCGGGACCTCGCTCAATCTCGCTGTCGCGGCTGGGGTTTTGCTCTATGGGTTGATGAAATAATGTGAAAAACGTCCTAAGGAGTGAAGAATAAATAAGTTGGGGGAAAACCTGTCAGGTCTAAGTTCCGCAAGTTATTTAATTCTCGCTCCTATAAGTACATCGTAAACTAAGTTTTAATCATTTTTTTATCTCTGTCATTGCGAGCCGTTTTTGCGAAGCAATCTTCCTCTTGTCTTGTGAGGAGATTGCTTCGGCGATACTACTGCCTCGCAAAGACAATTGAAAAGTTGATGTTACTTAATTTGGGTGCACTAAAATGTTGTAGATTTTTATTTTGGATGCCAACGAGATTGAAATCTCTGCTCACACAGGAAGTCCGTTTTA
>CAZOOX010000087.1:0-16216 GCA_964581545.1 uncultured Anaerolineaceae bacterium | reverse complement strand
AACTCTACTACAAGAAACCCCGTTTATTCATCTTTTTTTGGCGAAGGTATTGAAGAAAAATCCAGCAAAGACTTCAGTCTCAAATACTCACCAGAAAAACTCAACTGGGAAGTAACAGGATTGGGAACTGCGACAACGAAGACACCCGCAGCATTTGCTGCTTTCACACCGTTGGGGGAATCTTCAAAAATGATGGCCTTATCCGCTCTTAATTTCAGCCTGCTCAGTGCCAGTAAGAATAGTTCCGGCGAGGGCTTGGTGCGCGTCACATCGTCGGCGCAGATGATGTGATCGAAGCGGTCAAAGATGCCGAGACGTTGTAGGTGGGTATCCACCCAACTATGTGGTGAGCTGGATGCTACAGCCAGTTTAAGGGCACGATCTTGGGCTTCATTGAGAAGTTCGAGAACACCGGGCAAGATGGGGTTAAGAGCGATACGGGCATTCGATTCTTTGCGCCATCTCTTTTCCAGATCATCACGGGTAATTTTCGCGCCGACGAGCTTTTCCAACTCCAATAGAGGGTCAAAATTTGTCTCACCATTCCCCCCGATGATCTGCCCCCATTTCTCAATGGAGAGTTCCGTATTATATTCGGTGTAGATTTCTTGAAGAACGTCAAACTCTGGCGTTTCAGTATCGAGAATTAGACCATCAAAGTCAAAGATAAGGGCTTTTATTTTCATCATAGTGGGAAATTCTAACAGAATCCAGCCTATCTCTCCAATTTGATTTAACCTAAAAGGCGGCTAGTCCTATTGAACTGCCGCCTTTTTTTGTCGGAAAATAGCTCAGTTGCAGGCTAGCGCAAATTTATCGCAACTCACAGTCATTGCGTTATTGCCTTCGTTGCTTTCAGTAATGGCATTATTTGAATCGATCACCGCTTGAATACTTTCTACTCCTCCAACCTTATAACCAGTCCAACACGCATTGCTCCCCGTAGGAACGGGGCAACTTCCCTGCGCGACTTGGGATCCATTGGAATAGACCGTGTACTGGAAATTACCGCTCAAACTACCTATTGGGTTCGTCCCGACCCGTATCACAACTTCAAATTGAGTTGACATAAAAATTTCGATGATGTGCAAGTCACCAGTTACAGGAGGTGGAGTGGTAGGTGTGGGTGTATTCGTTGGCGGGGGGGTGGGAGTTGGTGGCGGGACCATCTCTGGAAGATTGGCAGTATTGCCTTCCACTGTAGCATATTTTCCCCATAGCCAACATGTAACAGATCCCTTTTTGATAATCCAATAAACCGGATTTATTGATGTATATTTCCCTACAACTTCTGCTTTTTCGCCAACCAGTAATCCTGTTAAATAATCATACACTGTTCCAGGACCTGTGCGGCAGTTTGTATCTACACTAACAGAAACCATGGGAACTCCCAAAGTCGGTGTAGGAGTAATTGAGGGGGTTACCGTTGCTGTATAAGTGGGTCCCTCGATGGGGGGTTGATTTTGCTCTGCTGTTTGCGTTAACGCCAAAGATGTCATTGTAGCTTCATAATCTACAGGAGGCGTTGGCACTGGTGTTGGTATAGCAGCAGGCAAGGTACATGCAAATGTGACAAAAAGTAGTACACTAATCAGCAAAAATATCTCTTTTTGTTTCTTCATGGCATCCTCCTATCTAAGAACCTATCCGAAAAATATTTTAGGATGCTCCCTGCGCCGTACCCAAAGGGCACGCGTCCTCGGCGCAGGAATATATGAGAGAGATCGCCGCCGCACTCCTGCGAGTATGCTGCGCGAGGGACGGCGGCTAGAGCAATTTTCGGATAGGCACTAAAATCAAACAAGTATCCTTATGCGCAAATCATCGTATTCAGTATAGCATAGGCATTCTTAAAAATAAAACCCAGACAAGTTTCATCAAATTTATCAAAGGAGCAAAGCACATGGTCTAGCAACAAATATTAGAAGATGTAATAGAAAAAACTCTCGCTGAAATTATTCAACGAGAGTTTTTGGTTTTCTTTTTTTGCTAAAAGCTACTTCATCAACGCTTCCGAAGCCCAGGCGAAAAGTCTTGCGGGGATGAAACTAAGAACAACTGTCAGCAGAGCCATCGCGCCCCATGTGAAATCGAGCCAACCTTCGGATGTGGTCTTTGGCTCACCATCTTTCATATACATGATGACGATCACACGCAAATAGTAGAAAGCAGAAATCAGCGAAGTAAGTACACCGATAATTGCCAGCCAGATAAATCCACCTTCGACAACGACACGGAAAAGGTAGATCTTGCCGACCAAGCCCAATGTCGGGGGGATACCGGTGAGAGAGAGCATGAAAACGGTCATGGCGGCTGCTATCAACGGATTCGACTTTCCAAGCCCGGCGTAATCGTCCAATGCTAAACCTTTGTCTTCTTTCTCTTCAAGAGAGATGACAATTGCCCAAGAACCGAAGTTGGTCACGGCATAAGCGACAAGGTAGAAGATGGCCGCAGAGATAGCATCTTGCGTTAAATCGGGATTACCGAAAGCAACGAATGCCATCAGGATATAACCAGCATGAGCGATACTGGAGTATGCCAACATGCGTTTGATGTTTTTCTGCGCAATCGCGGCGACGTTACCAACGATCATGGTTAGCGCAGCGAGAACGGCAAGGACGGGAGTAAGGTCAGCAGCAATGGAGGGGAAAGCGGTTGAGAAAACACGCATGAGCGCAGCAAAACCAGCGATCTTTGCACCAGCTGCCATAAAAGCGGTGACAGAAGTCGGCGCGCCCTGGTAAACATCCGGGGTCCACATTTGGAAAGGGACAGCGGCAACCTTGAAGCCAAAACCGACCAAGATCAGCGCAGAACCAGCCAGCATCAGCGGGATATTTGCGGTGCCAGCAGAGGCTGCGGCTGCAATACCAGCGATGGCTGTAGTTCCTGTTGCACCAAAGACGAGGGCAATACCATAAACGACAAAGCTACCTGAGAAGGCTCCCAAAAGGAAGTATTTGATGCCTGATTCTTCAGAGGAAGCGTTTGTGCTGGCGAATGCTGCGAGAACGTAAAGGGGAATGGAAAGCAATTCAAGGGCGATGAAAACCACGATCAGGTCAGCGGCTTGTGTCATTAACATCATGCCAACGATGCTGAATAAGATCAGTGAATAATATTCACCACGTTCGATACCCATGCGTTTGAGATAGCCATAGGCAATGGAAATACCCATCAACCCAGAGAAAAGCAAAAGGATGCTAACAAAGGTTGAGAAACCATCGAGGACAACCAATCCACTAAATCCAAGGCTTGTCAGCCCTGTTTGTGAGAGGCTAAGTCCCATCGTTAGTGCTAAACCTATGGCAGCAAGGATAGCAGTAATCCCTTTTTTCTCCTTGCTAATGAATAAATCCACTATAAGGAGAAGTGCCGCCCAGACGGTAAGGACCATGACGGGCAAAAGTGTTTGAAAATCGGCTTGGTTCATAAAGTATTCTCTTCTATATAACAGTGAGAAAGCAGTCGTTCAAAAAATATCCGTTAGCCCATTGCTGCTTGCAAAACTTTGACAAGATTGTCAACAGTCGGAGCAATTAGGGCAAAGAAGGGTTTCGGATAAAGGCCGATCCAGAAGATGAAGACCAAAAGCGGAACAATGGTGATGATCTCTCGAACGCTGAGGTCACGAAGAGCATGTCCATGTTCTTTGACGGTCTGAACGATGGAGCCTTCAGGACCGAGGAATATCTTCTGGTACATATAGAGCATATAGATCGCAGCGAGGATAACGCCGATAGCAGAAAGACCGGCATACCAGTAAGATCCTAATACACCACCAGTAGCAGGATCACCAGCGCCCCAGGCACCAAGCAAAATGGTGAATTCACCGACAAAGCCGTTGAGACCGGGCAAGCCCATGGATGAGAGCGCCACGACGAGCATGACTGTTCCGTAGACAGGCATGATCTTCCACAAACCACCGTAAACTTCAAAATCGCGGGTGTGGGTCTGTTCATAGATCATACCGACCAAGAGAAATAATGCGCCAGTGCTGAGACCGTGGTTGACCATCTGTAAGATGCCGCCTTGAATACCTTGTGAATTCAGGGCAAAAAGACCGAGCATTACAAAGCCAAGATGACTGATGGATGAATAAGCAACCAGTTTTTTGATGTCTCTTTGGTAGTATGAAACGATTGCGCCGTAAATAATACCGACGACAGCGAGACCAGCCATCATTGGCGCAAACTTGACCGCTGCTTCAGGGAAAAGGGGCAAATTGAAACGGACGAAGCCGTAAGTACCCATTTTTAGGAGAACGCCTGCAAGAATGACGGAACCAGCGGTGGGTGCCTGAACGTGAGCGTCGGGCAACCAGGAGTGCAGGGGCCACATCGGGACTTTGATCGCAAAAGCCACAGCAA
This sequence comes from uncultured Anaerolineaceae bacterium, assembly GCA_964581545.1. Lineage (GTDB taxonomy): Bacteria > Chloroflexota > Anaerolineae > Anaerolineales > Villigracilaceae > Desulfolinea. The sequence goes on along the minus strand of CAZOOX010000087.1, from coordinate 11,843 downwards.
AAGCGATGAAGAGCCAAGTCTGAATAGCAGCGGGGATGCCGCCCATCGCAATTAAATCGGGGACAGCGAAAGTGCCTTGATTAATTCCGAGCCACAAAATGGCAAGGAGCATCAGCAAAGAGCCAGCCATTGTATAGAGGAAGAATTTGATGGAGGCGTAGATGCGTTGCGGGCCACCCCAAATACCGATGAGGAAATACATCGGGACGAGGGTGAACTCCCAGAAGACGTAGAAGAGGAAAAGATCCTGCGCCATGAAAACGCCGAGCATCCCGACCTCGAGCATGAGGAAAAAGATGTTGAAATCTTTCTCACGTTCTTCAATCGCCGACCAAGTTGACAAAATTGAGATCGGGGTCAAGAAAGTGGTCAACAAAATCAGCAAAATGCTCAATCCGTCCACGCCCATATAATAGGAGATATTCCATCCCGCAACCTTGATCCAGGTCAAATTTGTGACCATCTGCAAATCGGTGTTGCTGGCATCAAATCTGCCTAATAAGACAAGAGAAATGCCAAAAGTTACCAGCGAAGTCAGCAAAGCCACCCAGCGGACGAGTTTTTTCTTTTCAGGTTTGATAAAGAAAAGAATTAACACGCCCAAGAGTGGTGAAAATGTGACTAAATTGGGGAGAAGCTCAAAGTCCATAGTTGGTCCTCGTTTTTCTTAATTTTGTGATTGTCTATCACAGTTTTTTTGTTTTTTTGGATGAAGTGCCGCTTCGCACGCGTTTTGGGCTTGATTGCCCTTAATGAGCGTTTGTGTGGCGAGAAGCAACTTCATGTCCCAACATCCAGCCCCCCTCTGTCCTTCGGACATCTCCCCCCTTCGGGGGGAGAACTTGTCCCTTCCCCCTTCGGGGGAAGGCTAGGATGGGGGTATTTTATTTGAACAACAAATATCCTAAAATCGCAACCACGCCGAGTAAAACGGAGAGGGCGTAAGAGCGAACAAATCCATTTTGCAAACGTCCCAAACTTTCAGAGGAGCGTTTGGTCATATCGGCGAGTTTGTCAGCAGTGGCGTCAATGATACCCATATCTACAGGGTCAGACAGGAAACGAGCCAAACCTTGGAAACCAGCGTATAGGACACTGTCATGGAACCAGTCATGCCAGAAATTCCAGTCAACGTCAATGGAGAGGAATTTTGCCAGTTTTTCAAATGGCCTAATAACTAGAGCACCATAGCCTTCATCAACGAACCATTTATTTTCCATACCCGTGAAGAGGAAACCAAGGGGGCCAAAGATTTTTCGCAGTGGGTCGTCTTGCCCTTCTTTGAGGGGATTTCTACCATAAATTAGCCAGGAGAAGAAAATTGCCAATAAAGCCAAGACGGTGGAAATGCCAGCAACGCCAAGATCAAGAGGTAAGCCTTCAACATGTCCAAGAGTATGCTCAAGCCAGTGTCCAAGATTGTGGAAACCATCAAAGGGGAGGTTGAGTGCGCCACCCAAAACAGCGAGAACGGCCAAAACCATCAATGGAACGGTCATCACAGGGGGGCTTTCTTGAGCGTGCTCAGCAACTTCAGTGCGTTCCTTGCCGTAGAAGACCATCCATATTTGCCGTCCCATATAGAATGCGGTCATGAAAGCAGCGATAGAGAGTAATCCGTAAACACCGGGGAAGTGCTCAGCGTGTAGTTTGGCATCGAGTAAAATTTCGTCCTTCGACCAGAAACCAGCGAAGGGGAAGATTCCGGCCAAAGCCAGGGTACCGATCATGTAGAGCCAGAAGGTAACGGGCATATGCTTACGGAGGTTGCCCATATTACGCATATCGCCGGGGTCAAAGACTTCTTCTTCATGATGTTCAACATGAGCGTGGTCATCGCCATGATCTTCATCATGATGAGCATGAGCGTGATGTCCACGTTCCATACCGAGAATGATCGAGCCAGCCGACAGGAAGAGCAAAGCTTTGAAGAAAGCGTGGGTAGCAAGGTGGAAAATACCAGCAACGTAAGCACCCATGCCAACTGCCGCGACCATGAAACCTAATTGGCTGATGGTTGAATAAGCCAAGACTTTCTTGATATCGTATTGACCAACAGCAATTGTCGCAGCAAAGAGAGCCGTGACAGCGCCGATCATGGCAACAATATAAGAAGCGCCATGCACTAAGCTATAAAGCGGTGCAGAGCGAACGACCAAATAAACACCAGCCGTAACCATTGTTGCTGCGTGAATAAGAGCAGAAACAGGGGTGGGACCAGCCATCGCGTCCGGGAGCCAGACATAGAGCGGGACTTGGGCGGATTTACCGGTCACGCCAATGAGCATGAAAAGGGTAATTGCCGAGATCACGATGGGATCCGGGTGCGCTTCGGCGGCTTTGAAAACGGCATCAAATTGTAAAGAGCCAAAATGCCAGAAAGTGGTGAAGATCGCAAGCAGGAAGCCGAAATCTCCAACGCGGTTGGCGATGAAAGCTTTCTTGCCAGCTTCAGCATTTGCCGTACTCTTGCGACCGAGGGTATCGAAGTCGTACCAGAAACCGATCAGCAGGAAGGAGCAAAGTCCCACGCCTTCCCAGCCGACGAAGAGCATCAGGTAGGAGTCGCCGCTGACCAAGATCATCATCATGGCGATGAAGAGATTCAGGAAAACGAAGAAACGGCGGAAGCGTTTTATATCATCTTTGAAACGCACATCTTCGTGCATATAGCCGATGGCGTAAATGTGGATGAGTGTGCCAACGCCAGAAACGACGAGCATCATCACAGCTGAAAGGGTGTCTACACGGAAAGTCCAATCCAATTGCAGATCACCGATATGGATCCATTCCGCAAAGGGAACTGTGACTGTGTGTCCATGCGTGGCAGAAAGAGAGTATGCCAGCAAAACCGAGACAACGAAAGCCATCCCGGATGCAAGGCTTGCTACCGTTCCGACAGCTTTTTCGCTCATTTTGCCACCGACGATCATGTTGATGAGCAACCCGATCACGGGGAAGAAAACGAGCCAAGGCGCTAATTGGAAGAATAAGCCGGTATTTGCAGCTTCAGAAAAATTCATATGGCTCTATCCTTTCAACAGGTTGATCTGGTCAACATCGATACTATTCTTCGTACGGAAGATAGCAACGATCAAAGCCAGACCAACCGCTACTTCTGCGGCGGCAACAGTCATGATGAAGAAGACAAAAATTTGTCCATCCAAGCTATTATTTACACTGGAGAAAGCCACAAAAGCAAGATTTGCAGCATTCAACATCAACTCTATCGACATGAAAATAACCAAGGCATTGCGACGCACGAGTACGCCCAAGGCACCGATAATAAATAGAATGGCGGAGAGGCCGATGTAATAGTTTACGGAAACACCTTCCATTAGCTTTGCCCTCCCTTCTTTCTGTCATTTGTCAGGATAATGGCACCAACCATGGCAACCAAAAGCAAAATTGATGTCACTTCAAATGGAAGTAAATACTTACTAAAAAGCAAATCGCCTATTGCCTGAGGGCTGCCGGTGCTTTCAGCAGGGTTATTGCTAATAAGTCCTGATGTAGTCTGGGTAAAGATCAGATAAGCACCTTCTATCATCAAAACAAAAGCCAGGAAAACCGCCATAGGTTTCTGCCACGGGAGCACTGTCCGTTCTGGTAATTCTTCCGTTCCCAAAAGCATGATAACGAAAAGGAAAAGCACCATGATCGCACCCGCATAAACAGTAACTTGCGTAATAGCGATAAAAGGCGCACCCAAAAGCAAATAGAAAACAGCGACAGTCGAAAAATTAAGCACGAGGAATAAAGCTGAATAAACAGCATTACGACTAAGCAACATGCCCAAGGCTGTAGCAATGGCTACAGCAGCAAGAATGAGGAAGAGAATAAGATCAGTAGTCATAGTTCACCTAATAATCCATCGGATCTTTCATCTCAGGAATAGAACGGTCGAAAGTACCCGGTTCTGTTTTCTGCGGCGTGGTTTTTCCGTCGGAAGGCACAGGAACGATGAGCTTATCTTTGGGGAAAATTGCCTCAAAGCGGCTGCTAAAGTTGACATCATATTCATGTTCCAAAACAATCGCTTCTGTGGGACAAGCATCTTCGCAGTAGCCACAGTAGATACAGCGCAAGAAATTGATCTCGTAGGTACTCGCATAGCGATCACCGGGGGAGTAACGTTCTTCGTCGGTATTCTCTGAGGCCTCCACAAAAATCGCATCCGCGGGACAGGCTGCCGCACAAAGAGCACAGCCAATACATTTTTCTAAACCATTATCATAGCGTTTCAGTTCATGACGACCTTTATAGCGTGGGCGAACGGGTCGCTTCACTTCCGGATACTGAACCGTAACCGGTTTTGCTATCATCATCTTGAACGTGGTCTTTAGACCACGGAGCAACTCAACGAGCATTTGCCTTCCTCCTTAGAGAAAGATTTATAGTATGGACTGCGATCGCGCCAGCAATAATGGAAAGGACAGTAACCAGCCATATCATATCCAAAAGAATACCGGTCGCAGCAATAAATACCAAAGCCAAAGACAAGGGGAGCAAAATCTTCCAACCCAGATCCATCAGACGATCATAGCGAATGCGGGGCCAGGAGGCACGCACCCAGATCATCAGGAAAAGGATCAGGAAAATTTTAATGAACATATAAAGTGGGCCTAATCCCGGCAAAGCATCCACGCCAGGGCCACGATAACCACCAAAGAAAAGGGTCGCAATAATCGCAGAGATCGAAACCATCTTCGTATATTCAGCCATGAAGAAAAGCGCAAATTTCATACCCGAATATTCCACGTTATAACCGGCAGAAAGCTCCTGCTCAGCTTCGGGCATATCGAAGGGACCGCGATTCAATTCCGCCAATGTCGCAAAGAAGAAAACAATTGCACCAACAGGCTGAATGACCACAAACCAAAGGTTGCGTTGTGCTTCAACGATCTCACTCATGCGCATTGAATCAGCAAGCAAGATCACACCAACAAAGGAAAGGCCTAAAGCCAATTCATAGCTAACCATCTGGGCTGTAGAACGCAAGCCGCCCATCATGGCGTACTTATTATTGCTCGCCCAACCACCTAGAACTACACCGTAAACAGCGATCGAAGCCACAGACATAATATAAAGAACGCCTACATTCACGTCTGCGATGCTCAGCATAACTTCACGTCCACCGATATTCACAACACCACCCCAGGGAACGGTCGCCGTGATCAAAATAGCCGGTACAACGGTGATGATCGGAGCCAAGATAAAAACAAGTTTGTACGCTTGGCCGGGGATAACCTCTTCTTTAAAGATCAGTTTTACCGCATCAGCAACTGGCTGCAAAAGTCCAAAAGGTCCCGCACGATTCGGTCCCACGCGAGATTGAATACGAGCCAATCCGCGTCGTTCATAATAAGTTAGGTAGGCAAATCCCGTCAAAAGCACCAAGATCAAAATCAGTGATTTGATGACCATTTCCCAAAACAAAGCAGAGTCCATAAAAGATCCTTTTACGCCTTAGCAGGGAGCATTACGCCCAAACCCTGCTTATTTTCATAGCAAGTGCCGCCAATCAACAGGCTCTCTTCTGCGCTCACTTTTGCCAAATCTGCATAGCTCAAATCAGAAAAAGCTGAAAAAACATCTTCAGCATTAATATCCAAAGTCACGCCCATCTTCTCAGCGATTTGTGCCGTGATCACATAACCGGGCAAAGCATCGCCCATCGGCGGAACAGCAGAGAAGAAACGTTGTACACGCCGTTCAGCAGATGTGAAAGTCCCATCAGCTTCTGCAGCGATCTGGGATGCGAGCGTCACGCCCGCCTTTTCACTTGCTTCCGTCATGGATGCAGTCTGCGCGACGACAAAATCTGCCGCTTCAACAGCAACCGCTACCAAAGCATCTTTTCCGGCAACATAAACCGTTTTGCCCGTCAACGCTGACAGATCAGAAATAGCTTCGTAGCCCATTTCCCATGCCCCTTGCGTATTTGCCTCTGCCCAAACACCGATCAAGCTCGTCGGGTTCAGCGCAGCACAAAATTGAGCAAGAGCATCATCTCCGCTATATAAAACAACGGTATTTTCAGCCTTGGCAAAAACATCTTCCGCAAGTTCCAGACCTTTCTTGAGATCACGTACAACGGTCGTAGCAAAAGCATCCAAACGAGTTTCAGCTTCGGTAGCCACGATCAGCTTTGCGCCACGTTCTACTGCCTGCTTTGCACGCAGCCAAAAGATCGGTGCTTCGGCATAAAGATCACCGCCGATCACCAAGATCGCATCACCTGCACCAGATTGACCATAAGAACCAAATTTTGTGGTCAGTGCACCACCGCCAACTTCGCTGTAGCAAAGAGCTTTGCCGCCGACTTCATCGGCAAGAGATTTCACGTTGAAAAGGTCTTCATTAGAGAGACTACCGTCAACCAAAAAGACCGCATCGCCTTTTGCTGCACTCAGTTTTTCAGCAGCTTCAGCTACGGCAGCAGTCCATTCAGCAGGTTTTGGCGTAAGAAGACGATTATCTGTATTCAAATCGGCAAATCTGCCTTTATCACAAATCCATGTTTCATTGACAGCTTCGTTCTGACGGGGCATAACGCGTTTGACAACGACTTTACCGCCGCTTTTTACATCACGGCGAGTATTGAGAACTGTATTACATCCAACGGGGCATTCGCCACAAATAGAAGCTGTTGCCTCCATTTCCCAAGGGCGCGCACCAAAGCGGAATTGCGCCGTGGTCAATGCACCTACAGGGCAAATATCAGTTGTATTGCCCGAGAAAACGGAATCAAAGCCAGGGTCAGATGTAGTCATGATCTGGGTGTGGCTGCCGCGTTCTTCAAATCCAAGAACAGCTTCGCCAGCAACTTCGCTCTGGAAACGAACACAACGTCCACATTGGATGCAGCGTTCTCGGTCCAGCCAGATCAGTTCACTAAGCGCAACCTTTTTCTCAGAATTGCGTTTTTCGTCAAAATTAAAACGACTTTCTGCGCTGCCATGTGCAAGAGTCAAGTCCTGTAAGAGGCATTCGCCACCTTTATCGCAAACAGGGCAATCCAAGGGATGCGAAGTAAGCTGGAACTCGAGCATATCGTTCTGCCCTTTGACCGCTTTCTCGCTAGTGGTCTTGACAACCATTCCTTCTGAAACGGGATTGGTGCAGGAGGTCTCAAGTTTCCAGCCCCAATTGATCTTGGGCGAACCATCTTCTTCCAGGATCGCTTCACCAGTGGCATGGTCGAAAGCGGGACGACCGATTTCAACAAGGCACTGGCGGCACATACCAACCGGTTCCATTTTGGGATGGTAGCAGAAGACAGGAACATCAATTCCAGCTTTTTTAGCAGCATCCACCACCAAACTACCAGCGGGAACGCTTACTTCTTTTCCATCAATCGTGAGAGTAACTTCTTTGGTCATAAAAATACCTTATTAGTATTTCGTATTATTTAAAATCTTCGGGGAAACGCTCAATGGATGTCACAACAGCCATTGTTGAGAATTCACCGAGAGCGCAGAGCGTTGTACCTTGCATCTGCGTGGCAACGTCTTTGAGCAATGCCACATCTTCTTCTGTACCTTCGCCCTTATGAATGCGCTGAGTAAGCTGTTTCATCCAGTATGAACCTTCACGGCAGGGTGTACATTTTCCACAAGACTCATGATGGAAGAAGTCCATTGTCTTTCTAATCAGCCAGTCGAGGCTCACCGAATCATCCACTACGATCACAGATGCAGAACCGAGATCGCCGCCGACATTCGGAACATCCTCGTAAGTCAACGGGGTATCGAGGGCTTCATCATTTGCCACAACCATTGAAGAGGAGGCGCCAGCAGGCATGATCGCCTTGATCGATTTTCCATCAGGGATACCGCCACCATGTTCAAAGATCAATTCACGGAAAGTCGTTCCCAGCGGAAGCTCATAGTTGCCAGGTTTATTCACATTTCCCGAAAGGGAGAAGATCTTCGTGCCCGGGCTTTTTTCGGTGCCAAATTTTCTGTAACCATCTGCACCGTGAGTAATAATATAAGGAACGCTTGTCAAAGTCTCGACATTGTTTACAACAGTCGGCTTATCGTACAACCCTCTCGAAGGCGGGAATGGCGGGCGAACACGGGGTTGTCCACGTTTGCCTTCCATCGATTCAAGCAGCGCCGTCTCTTCACCACAGATATATGCACCTGCACCGAGATGGGTGTAAATTTTCAAGGAATAATCTGTACCCTGAATATTTTCGCCAAGAAAACCGGCTTTTTCCATTTCTTCGATCTTTTCATCGAGGAAATGAGCTACTTCCCAGAATTCACCTCGTAAGTAGATATAAGCTGCATTTGCACCAACTGCGTAGGAAGCAATCGCGATCCCTTCAAGGAATTGGAAAGGATTGCTTTCCATAATTTCGCGATCTTTGAAGGTTCCCGGCTCAGATTCATCTGCATTTGCAACAACATAATGCGGCCAGTTGTTGTTATCCATGAAGGACCATTTTACGCCTGCGGGGAAACCTGCACCGCCACGACCGCGTAATCCAGCCACTTTGACTTCGTTGGTCACATCAGCGGTATCCATCTTGAGCGCTTTCTTTAGCCCATCAAAACCGCCGTTCTTTTGGTACACATCGATCTGATCGATATCCGGCACATCACGATGACGAAGAAGCATATAAAACATTATTTGGCCTCCTTCGCATCTTGGCGTAAGACTTCGATCAATTCAAGTGTGGCGTCAACAGTCATCTCTTCGTGATATTTGATGCCTTTGCCGCTCTGCACTTGGAACATTGGCGCCTTGTCGCAGGCAGCCAGGCATTTCACTTCTTCCAAAGTAACCAAGCCATCAGCTGTCGTTTCACCAGGTTTCACGTCCAATTTCTCAGAAAGCTCGGCCAGATATTGGTCTGCACCACGAAGAGCACAACCAATATCGGTGCAAACCTGCAAGCGATACTGACCGGCTTTTTCATCATGGAACAAGGTATAAAAACCAATGATCGCCGAGATTTCGGTGGTCGTCATATCCAGAATATTGGCAATATCAGCTTTATCTGCTTTGCTAATATAACCTTCTTCACGCATTGCCATATAAAGCAATGCCATGACAGCCGAACGCTTTTGCTCTGGCGGATATTTTGCCAGAATCTTTTCAATTTCTTGTGGATATTTTTCAGCTAGGCTCATCGATCCACATCTCCCAAAACAATATCAACGCTACCGATAATTGCAACCAAATCGGCAATCAAAAGACCCTCTGTCATATCAGGCATAGCCTCCAGGTTATTATAGGAAGGCGTACGCCAGTGAACACGATAAGGCTTCGGGCCACCGTCACTTTCAATAAATACACCCAACTCACCACGTGGGGATTCTACAGCAGCGTAAACGCTACCTTTGGGCACATCAAAACCATCTGTCCACAACTTGAAGTGGTGGATGAGAGATTCCATGCTTGTGCCGATCTCAGAGCGTGGGGGCGGGACAATTTTACGATCATTTGAACGAACAGGTCCGAGCGGAAGCTTGTTTAGAGCTTGCTCGATGATCTTGAGCGATTCACGCATTTCTCTAATGCGGACTATATAGCGAGCGTATACGTCACCCTCTGTTGCTGTGGGGACTTCAAAATCGTACTGTTCATAACCGGAGTAGGGGCGTTTCTTTCTCAAGTCCCAATCTGGGCCGGAGCCACGAAGAGTGGATCCCGTAACCCCCCACTGGAGTGCTTCTTCGGCGGTCATTTTGCCAATGCCCAGCGTACGATCCAGGAAAAGGGGATTTTTCGTCAGCAGGTCTTCGTATTCGTCGATGCGTTTGGGGAAGGTATTTAGTACATTCCGAACGGCATCGTCAAATTCAACAGGGACATCTCGCCAGAGACCGCCCGGACGAATATAGGTGGTCATCATTCGTTGGCCGGAAACCAGTTCGAGGATATCGAGAATGATCTCACGTTCACGGAATGCGTAAAGAAATACTGACATCGCAGCAACGTCCAATGCGGAGGTACCCAGCCAAACCAGGTGCGAAGCGATACGCTGTAACTCAGCAAGAATTACACGAATAGCTTGCGCGCGAGGCGGGACATCCACATCGATCATCTTTTCAACAGCTAAACAATAAGCCAAATTATTTCCGACCGTATTGAGGTAGTCGAGGCGATCTGACATTACTTCGGCTTTCAGGTAGGTCTTCGATTCCATGTTTTTCTCGATGCCTGTATGCAAAAAGCCGACATCAGGAACACAGGTGATGATCGTTTCACCATCCAACTCAAGCAGAAGGCGCAAAACGCCGTGCGTGCTCGGATGCTGAGGTCCCATGTTAAGGAGGACTGTTTCACCATCGAGAGCACGCTGAGAAACGAGATGTTTTATTTGGTCCAGGGTAACTTCGGGGAGAGCATAAGGAGTAGCCATTACATCTCTCCTTTCGGTTTGCTGAGATCAATTTCTTCAAAATTGAAGGTGAATTGCGGCTCTTCGTAGCCCAAAGGATAATCTTTGCGCAGGGGATGCCCATCCCAATCATCTGGCATGAGGATGCGACGCAAGTCGGGATGCCCTTCGGCTTTGATACCGAACATATCCCAGAGTTCGCGTTCACGCCAATTAGCGTTTTTATAAACACCGGTCAATGTGGGGATCGTGGGATTTTCTCCTGCCACAGGAACTCGCAAGGTGAGTTGCAAATTCTTGCTAAGAGAATTGAATACATACACAATATGAAAGCGCGGGGATTCTTCGGGGAAGTAATCGACGGCCGTTATTGTGGAAAGGAGCGCAAAGTCAAAATCGTCGCGCAATTTTTGACCAGCAGCAACGATATTATCGGAAGAAATCACAGCTTCTACTTCTCCGAAGATTTCTCTCGCTTCTGCGCCAAAATCCTTTTCTAAGCTTTGAACGATCGGTTGGAGTTTTTTGTCCATAAATAGTTCTGTCTTTTATTATGAATGTCTTTACTATAATACGTCTCTGATCTTTAGCTTCTCTACTTTTTCATGCAAAGCCATGACGCCGCCGATCAATGCTTCTGGACGCGGCGGGCAGCCAGAGATGTAAATATCAACAGGAACAATTTCATCAACGCCTTGCACAACAGCGTAATTATTAAAAACGCCACCACAAGATGCGCAATCCCCCATGGCAATGACCCATTTGGGTTCTGCCATCTGGTCGTAAAGATGGCGCAAAACAGGAGCCATTTTTCGGCTCACACGTCCGGCAACGATCATCAGATCAGATTGGCGCGGGCTGGGGCGCATTAGCTCCATCCCGAAACGACTCATATCATAATCAGCGGCTTGGGCAGCCATCATTTCGATAGCGCAACAAGCCAAACCAAAAAGCATGGGCCACATAGCCCTTGTGCGTCCCCACCCAACAGCACTTTCGAGCGTAGTAGTCACCACGCCCATATCGGCGAGTTTTTCTTCTACTCCCATTCAAAAGCTCCTTTCTTCCACGCATAGACATAGCCTACGAGCAGGATACCAATAAAAACAAGCATCTCTATAAAAATAAAAGTTCCCATTCCGTCTTTAATATATTCACGGAAGGAAACCGCCCACGGCAATAAGAAGATGACTTCAATGTCAAAAAGAATGAACAAAACGGCTACAAGATAAAAACGCACCGGCATTCGGCGCGTACCTGGTCCGACAGGGACCATCCCTGATTCGTAGGGCATCGATTTTCTTTTTGTCTCACGTTTTGGACCAAAAAGAGTCCCCAAAGAGACCGCGATAACCGCTACAGCCGTTGTAAGGACAAGTAAAATTGCGATAGCAACATATTGAAAGAGCATATTTCCTCTATATATATTATGGATATATAAATAGGTTGTGATACAAAGCACTATTCTAACATAAAAAAAAGT
>CAZOOX010000086.1:0-16298 GCA_964581545.1 uncultured Anaerolineaceae bacterium | reverse complement strand
TTGTTCATATGGCGTGCGCTGATTTGATCGTTAGATCTTTTTTAGGATAGGTACTTAGACAAAGGGAGCGGGATTACATGGCAGCACACACTATCGAGATACCCTCATCACTGAGATTAGTACCATCCATTAAATTTGTAGAGAATCTGAATAACCTACCCGAAACAAAAGAATACCTTGTCGATTTTTCTAAAATGAAGTGGGTGGAGCCTTTTGGCATGTTGCTGGTTTCAAGCAAGATTCGCCAAATTGCTCACGAACGAAAAGCAAAGGTTAAACCAGCTGGTGGGTATTCAAATGGATACGCCGCCCATATGGGATTTTATAAAGCGCAGGGCATTCGCTATGGAAACTCGCCGGGGAAGGCAAGGGGAAATTCTAACTATCTCCCCATCACAAATATAGAGATCAGGCAGCTAAAAGATAAAGCCCGGAAAAGCGTTTGTGAAGTCGGCTGGATCGTTGAAGAAGAGGCAAGAAAGCTGGCGCAAATGCTCACAAGAGAAAAAGACAGCGAATTGGTCTCGATGTTGACTTTCTCTTTTCGGGAAATTATGCGGAATGTTGTCGAGCATAGCCAGTCGTCTTTTATTCAGTATTGTGCGCAATATTGGCCTCGCCAAAAACTGGTCGAGATCGTTATTTTGGATGCTGGAGTCGGCGTAAAAAACTCATTATCCAGAAACCCATACCTTGATATCAAAGATGATAAAGATGCCCTGCAACTGAGCCTGATCCCCGGTATTTCGGGGAATATGTATAAGGGAAAGAGATCAGACCCACATAATTGCTGGCAAAATTCCGGTTTTGGGCTTTATATGACCAGCCGCCTATGTAGCAACGGTGGCAGCTTCTTCATAGGCAGCGGGGATAAAGGCGTTTTGCTCCGAAAAAAGAATAAATCCATTTACGATAGCAGCTTTAATGGCACCGTCCTGCGCCTGAAAATTCGTACTGATCAGAAAGAGACCTTGCGACAGCAACTCCGCCGTTTTTCGCAAGAAGGTTCAGAAATTGCCAAAAAATATCACGATAACGATAACGTTTCCGCTTCACGGGCTTCGCGGATGTTGTCGGATGATTTTAGTTTGGCCTGAGTGTATGAGAGATGATTTTCGGGTATACTGAAAGCGAAAAGATTTTCCATAGCGAGGTCATATTATGATTTCAGAAAAAGACAAAAAAAACATTCTGGAGATTGCAGAAAAATATAAAGCGAAAAAGGTTTTTCTTTTTGGCTCTGCGAGTATTTCAATGGAGCATAATGATATAGACCTTGCCGTAGAGGGTATTCCTGGGAATACATTCTTCAAGTTTTACAGCGAGTTGATTTTCAGTTTGTCAAAACCCGTTGACCTTGTCGATTTGAGTACAAAAAGTCACTTCAATGATTTGATTCTTTCTGAAGGGGTTTTACTCTATGGCTAAGTTGAGAGAGAAAGTTCAAGCAGAATATGAGCAGATCGAAAATTTGCTCAGCGAGATGCCTTCTTCAGAAAAACTCCCTTATCTTTCTTTTCTTGAGCTGGCTGGTGTGGCAACGTTACTGCACAATTTTTATAACGGGGTGGAGAATATATTGAAGCAGTGCATTTACGCAGAAAATATTCCCGTTCCTTCAGGGAGTTCATCACACAAAGACTTGCTTCTCACATCTGTTGAAAATCACATCCTGTCACAAGATACGATCTTTCGTTTGGGGGAATATCTCGCCTTTCGGCATTTTTTTGTCCACGCTTATGCGCTGGATTTATGTGCGGACAAAATGGAAGGTTTGGTTAAAAACATTCAGGCTGTATTTGGGGTGTTTCAAAAAGAAATCGACACATTTTTAGAAAAGCACAACTAAACACGAGCCTTTCTGGTGCTGCCATGTATTGAATTTCAGGCTGTGGGGATTTTTGCAGGCGGTAGTGCGTGAAAAGTTCTCTGTCTGGCAATCCTTATCTTGATATCAAAGATGACAAAGATGCCCTGCAATTGAGCCTAATCCCCGGTATTTCAGGGAATATGTATAAGGGAAAGAAATTAGACCCACATAATTGCTGGCAAAATTCCGGCTTTGGGCTGTATATGACCAGTCGCCTGTGCAGCAATGGTGGTAGTTTTTTCATCGGCAGCGGGGATAAGGGAGTATTGTTGCGTAAAACAAATAAGTCTATCTATGATGGCAGCTTTAATGGCACCGTATTGCGCCTTAAAATCCGCACGGACCAAAAAGAGACTCTTCGTCAACAACTTCGCCGCTTTTCTGAAGAAGGCTCAGAGATCGCAAAGAAATATCACGATAACGATAATGTCTCTGCATCACGAGCGTCGCGGATGTTGTCAGAGGATTTCAAGTTAGAATAAGTATCTATCAAAAAGCTCTAACCGCTAGGCGGGGCAGGTTCACCTGTGCGGGCAGTGGCGGTTTTTGATTTGTGAGAAGTGAGATGAAAAGACCTCCTTGTGGAGGCTTTTTTAAATGAAGAAACCAATATTCAGAGATTAATCCAATGGAACACAAATTTAGAACGGGAAGTAATTGGAGAAGCGTCTTAGAAATGAAGTAAATTAATCGTAGCCTGTGTAAAGTGAAAACAGTCTTTGGAAAAATGAATATAATCCAAATATTCTATGTGCTCCATACCCTCTAGCATGATTACTGTAAAGTTGCTGTAAAAGAGGGTACACAGCCCTTCCTTAGCATCAAAAGCATCACCTACTTTTAGTTGCCTAGAATCTCTACTCCGCTTGATAACATCTGATCAATTTCTGGTAATAGCCGAATAATGTAATTAATTTTTTCGGCTCCATCCAGACTGGGATTATATGTTTCAACTATCCTTTCTGCTAATTTAATACGGCCTAGTCGCATGTTTTCTCTTTCTTTTTCCGCTTCAGCAAAGGCTATTTCAGCTTGTCCTAAAACCAATCTTGCTTCTGCTTCTGTCTTTCCTGCCTGTGCTGAAATCAACTCTGCTTGAGCTCGATCTAATTCAGCCGCAGCTCTTTCCTTCTCAATTTTTGCCTTCTCTGCTAATGTTTGAGCGTTTAGTCTTTGAATTTCAGCTTGACGAAAAATATTTTCTAGCTTTGCTTTTCGTTCTGCTTGTTCTTTTTGCCAAGGAACTACAACTTCTTTCACAGTATCGACCGCGTCTTTTACACCTTCCATACTTACCGTAATCATTTTCCTTCCCCCTTATCAGGCATTGTCTGTTTTAATATTTTAATATCAAGTGTAGCGTTTTCTGACAATTCTAAATTGCTCAAGCGCTCGCGAATTTTATAAGCATCAATAAAATCCTTTTTCTCTACTTGTCTGAATCTCGGGTATAGATAATCACTCGGTTCCCATTGCCAAACATTTATTCGAGGGGTATGTGTATGCCCGAATTGCAGAGCATTGAACTCTATTCTGTGACACACTTCCTGATATGCTGCTTGTGCCAATCGTGCGCCCGCCAGATGAAAATTTTGATTTCTCGGTTCTTCACTGAGATAATCGAGAGTTTCTCGTAAATCTGACAAGGTTTTTCTTACCCCATCCAAAAACACTGTTGCTTTTGAATTTTCGAATAAAACATCACTCTCAAGAGCGTCCGCGCCTTCCCATCGTATTTCATTTATTTTTACCGGAGTCGGAGGAGCTTGCTTTATCTCGTCAATCGTGTGCTGTATGCTTTGAAGAGCGTCCAAAAAGGGGCTCATCTTATCGCTAACAAAGTTTGGAGTAAGATTACCTTTTATTCTTATTTGTTCCATCTTGTTATTCCTCTCTTTCATTGTTTGATAGGCAGAAAACTATAAACAACTAATTTTCTCTAATTCATTAATCTTTTGATAAGAGCACTTTTGCAAAACAATTCATCATCTTCAATAATCATACTATATTCCACATCTCAAAGGGTTTGAATTTCCCAAAAGGAAAGAAAGCAAATGCCTCTCTCATGATATACCGCCTTGCGGCATGTTATAATCTCCCCCGCTAAAAAAGAATTTATCCTGATATAAACTGGTAAATTATTCATGTTTAACCAAGAAACTATCGCCATCGAAGAAAAAATCAAAACCTATTGCGCTGAAAACGACATTCCACTTGCATCGCTCAAGTGGCAGCCGATTCCCTTCAACGGGGAGTGGGGTACCTCCACGTCATTTTTCCAGACAGCGGCGAATGAAGCCAAAGCTGCCAAAGGGACGGGCAAGAAAGTCATTGTCCCGATGCGGGCGCAGGAAATTGCAGAAGCCATCAAGGATTTGATCGGCTTACCGGCAGGTATTAGCCGAGTCGAGGCTGTGCGCGGTTATCTCAACCTGTATTTTGTTACGGAAGATTTCGCGGAACGTGTTATCGCTGCCATTCTTCAGGAAAAAAGCGATTTTGGGCGTGGCAAGCCAAAGGGCGAGCGCGTCATGGTTGAATACGCCCAGCCGAACACCCACCACTCCTTCCACATCGGTCATTATCGCAACGCCATTCTCGGCGAATCCCTCGCGCGTATTGTTGAATTTTCCGGTTTCGAGACCATCCGTGCCGCCTATCCCGGCGATCTCGGTCTTGGCGTTATCACCGTGCTTTGGGCTTATGAAAAATTTTACAAAGGGCAGGAGCCGGATGGCATCCACGAGCGCGGACAATGGCTGCTGAATTTATATGTCGAAGCCACGAACATGCTCACTGAAAAAGAAAATGAGACGGATGAAGAAAAATCCCAGCGCGAAGCCTACGATGCAGAGCGACGTGAAATGTACCGCAAATGGGATGCGGGAGACGAATACGTCCGTGACCTTTGGCTTGAGACGCGTGAGTGGTCTTTAGACGAGTTAAAAGACATTTTGCAGACCCTCGACATCCACATGGACGCATGGTTCTTCGAAAGTGAAGAAGATGAGCCATCAAAAGCCATTGTAGAAGAACTGATCGATCTGGACATCGCCACTGATGAACGCCCTGAAGGTGGCGCAGTGATCGTCAAAATCGACGAAAAGCTGGGTTTGAAAAAAGAAAAATATCGCACGAACGTACTTTTGCGTAACGATGGCACGACTTTATATTTAACGAAAGACCTCTCGTTGGCAAAAAAGAAATTTAATGACTTCGGCGTAGACCGTTCCGTTTACGTTGTGGATGTACGCCAATCGATGCATTTCCAACAAGCCTTTGCGATTTTGAAACTCTGGGGCTTTGAACAATCGGAAAAATGCTACCATCTCGGCTATGGCTTCGTTAGCCTGCCCGAAGGCGCCATGTCTGCCCGCAAGGGACGAGTGGTGCTCTTCAAGCATGTTGCGGATGAGGCTTTGGCACGTGTTACCGCAACAAGCAAAGAGAAGAATCCCAATCTCTCTGATGAAAAACGCGCCGAAGTTGCCAAAGCTGTTGGTTTAGGCTCTTTGGCTTATGCCATGCTCGCAGTAGATAATAGCCGCGACACCGTTTTCGATATGGATGTTGCCCTCAGCTTTGAAGGACGCACTGGGCCATATATCCAGAATGCGCATGTGCGGGCTTCTAGCATATTAACTAAAGCAGAGAATTTGCGAGGCAGCACTACCGCCGAAGCAATCTCCTCGGGTGATGAGACCGCGTCGTCGCAAGAGCATGCTCCTCGCGGAATCAGTGTCAGTTTTGACCACGAATTGACTTCCCACGAAGTTGAGCTAATCGAACTTCTCTCGCGCTTCCCCGCCAAAGTGCAGGAAGCCGCAAATGAATATCGCCCGATGATCATGGCAACTTATGCTTACGATCTGGCGAGCGCATTCCACTCTTTTTACCACGCCGTTTCCGTGCTCAAAGCCGAAACGGACGCCATTCGAGATGCTCGGCTGCGGCTGGTTGCCGCGTCCAAGCAGACTCTCGCCAATGCCTTGGCGCTTTTGGGCATCACAGCCCCAGAAGTGATGTGACGTAGCGGGGGAGTTCCCCGCTACGAAAATCAACCGATCCCGTTCTTGTTGCGGGCTGTGCATAAACTCTCATAGAGAAGATATGCATAAAGAACTCCTTTAAAGCGCAGGAGCTTCTTTGTTATTGCGTGTGCAAAACTAACGCGAGAAAAATCGAGATACGGTTGAAAATTACATCCAAGGAGTTACCCTTAATGTCCCCCATCCGTACCCTCATCATGGGAGCCGCAGGCCGCGACTTCCACAACTTTAACACCGTCTACCGCAATAATAAGGATTTCGAAGTAGTCGCCTTCACGGCTACTCAGATCCCCGATATCGAAGGGCGCGTCTATCCTGACGTGCTGGCGGGCGAGTTGTACCCTGAGGGAATTCCCATCCATCCCGAAGAAGACCTGGAAAGGCTCATCAAAGAGCTAAAGGTAGACGAAGTCATCTTCGCCTACTCTGATGTGCCGCACGAATATGTGATGCACAAGGCTTCGCAGGTCAATGCTTTGGGTGTAGATTTTAAGCTGATTGGCGCCAAGCCAACCCAGGTCAAGTCTGTTAAACCACTTGTTTCAGTTTGCGCCGTCCGTACGGGATGTGGAAAATCTCAAACAACGCGTCGCGTTTCATTGATCCTGCGCGATATGGGCTATAAAGTTGCTGCAATCCGTCATCCCATGCCTTACGGCGATCTCGCGAAACAGGCTGTACAGCGTTTTGCTGATTATAGCGACCTTGACAAGCATGAATGCACTATCGAAGAGCGCGAAGAATACGAGCCCCATATTGATAATGGCGTGATCGTTTTTGCTGGTATAGATTACGAAGCCATCTTGCGTGAAGCCGAAAAAGAAGTGGACATCGTCCTTTGGGATGGCGGCAACAACGACATTCCTTTCTACAAATCGGATTTAGAAATTGTCGTTGCTGACCCCCATCGCCCGGGACACGAGTTGACCTACTTCCCCGGTGAGCAGAATGCCCGCACCGCCGACGTTTTCGTGCTCAATAAAGTGGATACCGCATCACCCGATGACGTTATCTTAGTGCGCGAAAATTTGCGGGATCTGAACCCCGACGCAGTCGTGATCGAAGGCGCATCCCCATTATTTGTAGATGATCCTGCATCTATTCAAGGCAAACGCGTTCTCGTCGTTGAAGATGGTCCCACCCTGACTCACGGCGGGATGAAATATGGCGCAGGCTATGTCGCCGCCCGTCGCTTTGGCGCTGCCGAGATCGTTGATCCGCGCCCCTTTGCCGTTAAATCTATAGCTGATACTTTTGAAAAATATCCTGAGACAGGCAATATTCTCCCCGCCATGGGCTACGGCGAAGCGCAGATGCGCGATCTCGAAGCGACCATCGCCGCCGCTGACGTGGATATGGTCGTTGTCGGCACCCCAATTGACCTGACTCGCGTCATCAAGATCGATAAACCCTACCAGCGCGTACGCTACGAATTGCAGGAAATTGGTCAGCCAACTCTTGAAGATCTGCTAAAAGAGAAGTTTGGGAAATAGTTTCCAGAAATATCAAAACAAAAACCGCCGCGTATTTTCAAAATACGCGGCGGTTTGCATTATCGAAAGCGATGAAAAAATTATCTTACTTTTGTAAAACGGATCAAGATCAAGTTTTCGTCACATGATGCTGAAGTGCTAAAACGAACTTCGTCTGAGAGGGGTAAACCAGCCTGATCAAAAAGGCGAATATACAAAGACTCGCCATCTGATGGGACAGGTGCTTCGTCTAAAACAAACTCAAACCCAGACTTTCCATAAGCGGGGCTAACACCCGCGACCGTTGTTTGGTCTACGATTTTGCCGAGCAAAATCCCTTGTACACGAACGACAACACCCAATAGAGGGCTTTTGTCTGTATCTTCTACTGTCCCGCCAACACCTAGCCAATTGCAGGCAGTGTCAGAGTGTATTACTGTACTGCTGATTTTTTGCACCGTTGCTTCAAAAGGCATTTGCGGAGTTGCGGTGGCCGTCGGAGGTTCTGGGGTATGGGTGTCTGTAAAAAGAACCAATGGTGTATTCGAAGGGATTGGGGTAAAAGTCGCACGTGAGGTTGGTGTAATAGAGGGCTGAATGGTGGGGGTTTCTGTCCACGGGTCTTCTAATTGTATCGGAGTGATCGTTGCTGAAGGAATAATCACAGGCGGGATAGGTGTATTCGGCGGGAGCGGATTCAGCGCGGTATAAGGGTTCATGAAGACCAACAAAAAATAAGCCCCAAGACAAGCTGCACCTACCAAAAGAAGAATTGAGAAGACATCCAGCATATCAATGCTGAAAGACTTTTTTTCCTCTTCTTCCTCTACAAAGCTATCATCAGTGTAATCAAAATCTGCCATAAGAAAACTCCATCAAGAGCAATTTATCTCTCTATTTTACTCGTTTCGCGTGCATTTGCTAACCAATCTAGCAAAGCCTTTTCTTGCAATACCAGCAAAGCATCAGGCGAAAGGGGGCGTTCTGTCTCTTTTTCCAAGACCATGATAATGTGAAAACCAACTTCTGTTTCAATAATATCGCTTGGCAACCCGATCTCCAAAGAAAAGGCAGCGTCTTCGATGCTTTTTTCCAATAAATAATTTCGAGGAAACCAGCCCAACTTACCATTTGTTTTCGGGTCATAGGCTGAAGCCAGATCGCCAAATTTTGCACCGCTTTGCAATTTGGATTGAATATCTTCAGCCGTTTCCCGATTATAGAGCAAAATCTGCTGGGCGTGTACCTGTTCGGCGGTACTGGGGAGTTCTGTAAGGATTTTGTCACGCATCCACGCCGCTCCAACGCTTTTTTTCAAGGATGATCGGAAGGATTCGCTCGTGTACCCGTGGCTTGCCAGCCAAGTGGATAAATTTTCCTCGCCCCCAATATCTTCCGCTAATGCTGCAATCCGAGCATCTAAATCGGTATCCTCGAGCGTGTAGCCAGCTTCGGCAGCAGCCTGAGCGAGCAAAAGCTGGTCAATGAGATCATTTAAAACGCGCTCTCCCGCCTCTTCAACAGAGACAGTGTTCCCCAGCGCGGTTTGCGCATCCTGAAAGCGGAGGAGTTCTGCGTTGAATTCTTCGAGAGAAATTACTTCACCATTCACCGTTGCTGCTGCCGGAACAGATGTAGCGGTGGGCGGGGCAGATGTTTCAGTAGCGGGAGCAAGTGTAGGGGTAGGAGTGCTCTGAGATGTCCCACAAGCGGATAATGTCAGGATGATGAGAAGTGCTATTAAAGGGAAGCTAGTTTGGGTGTCTACAAGTCTTTTTAACATTGCGGGAAATTATACCTTACCCTCTCAGGATAAAAAAATGCAACGCACTTCAAAAGTACGTTGCATTTGAAATCAACTAAGTTGATCGACTTACATCATGCCGGGCATGCCGCCCATGCCGCCAGGAGGCATAGCGGGGGCTGCACCAGCATCAGAAGGAACATCGGTGATGAGGGCTTCGGTGGTCAGGATCATCGCTGCGATGGATGCTGCGTTTTCGAGGGCGCCGCGGGTAACTTTTGCGGGGTCAATAACGCCAGCGGCGATCATATCAACGTATTCTTCGGTGAGGACATTGTAGCCAACTTTATCATTTTCTTCACGCTGAACATTGGAAACGATGACAGAGCCATCTTTGCCCGCGTTCTCGGCGATCTTGTGCATGGGAACGGTGAGGGCTTTCTGGACCATGTTGATGCCGGTCTGCTCATCGGCGTTGTCGCCAATAAGACCTTCGAGGCCAACCATAGCGTTGAGAAGTGCTACTCCGCCGCCGGGGACGATACCTTCTTCAACGGCTGCACGGGTTGCAGAGAGAGCGTCTTCAACGCGGTGTTTCTTCTCTTTAAGTTCGGTTTCGGTGGCTGCGCCAACACGGATGATGGCAACGCCGCCGGAGAGTTTGGCAAGACGTTCTTGAAGTTTTTCGCTATCGTAATCGCTGGTGCTTTTTTCGATTTCAACACGAATTTGCTCAACACGACCTTTGATTTGGTCTGCATCGCCTTTGCCGCTAACGACAACGGTGTTTTCTTTGTCTGCAACAACTTTTTCTGCCTGACCAAGATCATCAACAGTAGCAGTTTCGAGGCTTCCGCCGGTTTCTTCAGCAATCACTGTGCCACCGGTGAGAATGGCGATATCGTGCATCATGGCTTTGCGGCGGTCACCAAATCCGGGGGCTTTGATGGCGAGAACATTGAGCATACCGCGCAATTTGTTGAGTACGAGGGTGGCAAGAGCTTCGCCGTCGATATCTTCAGCGAGGATAACGAGGTCGCGTTTGCCGGTTTGAATCAGTTTCTCAAGTAAAGGCACGAGGTCTTGTGCGGAAGAGATCTTCTTTTCGTGGATGAGAATATAAGGATTCTCGATCACGGCTTCCATGCTGTCTGCATCGGTGATGAAATAAGGGGAGAGGTAACCACGATCAAATTGCATACCTTCAACGTATTCGGTCTCGAACTGCAAACCTTTTGATTCTTCAACGGTGATAACGCCGTCGTTGCCGACTTTGTCCATTACTTCGGCGATCAACTCGCCAATTTTGCGGTCTTGGGCAGAGATGGAAGCAACATTAGCAATATCTTCTTTGGAAGTAACTTCAACAGCCAAGTCACTGATCTTCTGAGCAACAGCCTGGGAAGCTTTTTCGATACCACGTTTCAAGAGCATGGCGTTGGAGCCAGCGGCGAGGGTTTTGAGACCTTCGGTAACAATGGCGTGAGCCAAAACGGTGGATGTGGTTGTGCCGTCACCAGCGATATCGTTGGTTTTTGTGGCAGCTTCTTTAAGAAGTTGCGCACCCATATTTTGGAACGGGTCTTCAAGTTCGATCTCTTTTGCTACGGTCACACCGTCGTGCGTGATCGTGGGGGAGCCGAAGCTGCGGTCAAGAGCAACGTTGCGACCTTTGGGTCCAAGCGTGGTTGCTACTGCGTTGGCAAGAACGTCCATACCTTCTTTAAGGCTACGACGTGCTTCTTCTGAAAATAAAAGTTGTTTTGCTGCCATTGGTAAAGCCTCCAAATAAATTGAATTAGTTTTCTAAATTTACGCCAACCTGACAGATCTTAAAGACCCGTCAGGTTTATTAGCTATTCTATAATCGCAAGAACTTCATCTTCTCGCAAAATAAGTAAATCTTTGCCCTCGTGCTTGAGCGATGAACCGCCATAACGGGCGAAAAGAACCTTATCGCCAACAACGACATCCATCTCCATGCGCCGACCATTTACATTTCTTAAACCAGGACCCGCTGCAAGCACAAATCCTCGCTGTGGTTCATCCTTTGCCGTTTCGGGCAAAGCGATTCCGCCAGCAGAGAGATCGTCTTTGATCGGTTCCACGACAACACGGTCGCCGAGGGGTTTAAGGGTGGTGGTCATCTTGGGCAAATCTTCCTTATTCAACAATTTAGCACCCTAAACGCTAAGGTGCTAATTTTCGCCCCAAATAATACTTGCCCTCATAGCCAGCGTCAAGGGATGTTAATAGACTCTTATAAAGTTCTGATGTTTTTAGAGAGAAAAATTAACTCGTCCCCCTTTAATGGACGAACATGTGAACGAAATACATTTTCTTATTTAATGAACATCGTATGCCCTCGTGATTTGGGCTTGGGTGCCATTAAAAACTGATGTTACGCATTAGTAAAAAAGTAAGCCACGCTACAAGCGTGACCTACTAAATTTTACCGATCACTAAAAACTGAACACTATCTCTACGGCACGCCGAAAACAACCACATAATAACCATAGTTATTAAAGAACGCGTAACCGATCCCCACTTCGGTATATTGGGTGCTAATCAAGTTTTTATTATGATTGATATCTGTCTGGTCGAGCCGCCACCACTCTTTAACTTCTTCCGGCGTGAGTGGTGGATAGCTTCCGTAGACATTTTCTGTCACTTTTCCAGTATATCCAGCAGCCGTTGAGCGCGTTTCTGGTGTAGAGCCGTCTGAGCCTACATGGACAAAAAGCTGATTACAAGCCATATCGTTTGCATGCTCTTGAGCAGCTTCTGCCAATTGAGCATTAATTGTATACGCTGGCACACCGCTTTGAACGCGATAAGCGTTGATCACCGCGAGCACTTGATCTGTGCGAGGCGTATCGACTGTAAATGTACAAGAAGCTTTCCCTCCGCCACCGGTAGGTGTATTATCCACAGCGGTAGTATCTGTTACGTTGAAAATCACCCACAAACGGGAATCATTATCAACTTTCATGATCAGCCCATCAGGGTTTTTGACAACAAAATTTCCCTGATAAGTTCCAGCGGTATCAGGCGCGATCAAGTCTATAGAGATCTCGGCTGTTTCATCAGAATTTGTTCGTGGCAGTGGAACAGATTCAGCTGCGCCAAGTGCATTTTCTGAATAGTGACTTAGCGTATACCCAGACCACCAAATACAGGTCCCTGTATTCCTGATTTGCCATGTTTTTCTAAAGGTTTGCCCAGCATTGAGCTTGCTATTATCAGGTACTGTTACATCGCTTACAAAAGCGGCTTCGTTGATGCAGTCGGCTGCATTCTCAGGGGGAATCTCTGTTGCCGTAGGGACGATGGTGGCTTCCGATTCCGGGGTTGGGGTAGTTTCAGATGTTGGGGTGGATGTTGCTTTGGGCGTATTCGTTGCGGGCGAAATGGTAGCGCTCGGTGTGCTTGTTGCAGATTCAGGTGCTTGCGCTCCACAGGAAGTTAAAAGAATAGCTGCAAGGAAAATCAAGGGGAATATTTTTTTTGTCATTTTCTTATCCTAAGAATAGTTTTTTACGAAAAAGGTCTACTTCTAAAATTTTGCAATATCAAAATTTATTCTATGGATACATAATACTTGTCTGGGCGACTAAATCAAGAGGCTATAGTATTTTTTATTATGGAACATTTAACTTATTCTTTTATCAAATTTCTTGATCTCCTAAGCAATCCACTCTTGTTTTTTGTCAGAAAAGAAAGCACAATAGAATAAGATGATTTAAAGGAAACTTGACGATGCTAAGCCAAGCGATCCTATATACTGAGGGGGATTTAGGCACTGCCGCCTTTATCGCGGCAGGTATCTTCCTTTTTGTGTTCATTGCCATCTCTTTTCACCTGCTTCACGAAACTGGCCGAGTCGAGGAGGTGGAGTTGGAGAGGTTCCTGAGCGATCCCAAGGAAGGAGAAGGAAATGGATAAGCAGCAAATTAGCAAATGGATGAAACATAACGTGGTCTCTGTGGAAGCTGATATGACGGTCAGGGAGGCAGCAGTCCTTCTGGTAGAGAAAAAAATAGGCACTCTGCCGGTGGTGGACGATGCGGGCACTCTGGTCGGGGTGATCTCAATGGGCGACATTATCCAGATCCTCCTGCCGGATTTCGTCTCCCTCTTGTCAGACATCGGTTTTATCAAGGATTACGGGGCTTTGGAATCTCCCTCCCTGGAGAACCTGGAAGAGGTGGGGAGGCTGTCGGTGGCCGATATCATGAGAGACCCAGTGGTTGTTGAAGATAATTGTGCACTGATCAGGGCTCTGTCGGTAATGGAGAAACATAAACTCCGGGATTTACTCGTGGTGAAAGAGGAGAAACTGGTGGGGATTGCTTCGCGGGTGGATATCGGACGGGCCTTTCTCATTAACTGGCCGATTTCCCAGGCCGATGAACAGGAGGCGGATTGATGGCACCAATTGTCGCAGCACTGATCGTGGTGGTCACTCTCGCTTTAATCTTTACGGATAAGCTGAACCATACGATTGCTGCCCTGGCTGGGGCAACGGTAATGGTAGGTGCCGGGAAGATAATGGGTTTTTATTCCGAAGCCCATGTGCTGGAGTCGATCGAGTTCGACGCGCTGGCCTTGCTCCTAGGCATGATGATGCTGGTGTCCATCCTGGAGCCGACGGGGTTTTTCCAATATGTTGCGGTCAGGGCTGGCCAACTCTCGCGCGGCGATCCATGGCGCTTATTGCTGTTGCTCGGCGGTGGCACCGCGATCGTGTCGCTATTTTTTAACAATGTGACAACGGTTGTCCTGATTGGACCTGTGACCATTTTGATCTCTGAACTTCTTGGCATCAACCCGGTGCCTATCTTGATGGCCCAGGCACTTCTTTCTGATACGATTGATGTGGGGACATCTGTAGGAGATCCTGCCAGTGTGCTTGTGGCCTCGGCCTCCGGCTACAGTTTCACCGACTTCCTTACCCATTCCATGCCGATCGTGGCCGTTGCAGGGGTATTGACGCTGATTATGTTGCGCATTCTCTTCCGGAAAGAACTTGCCATTCGCCCGACCAATCCAGAGGTGGTGATGAATCTGGATGCTGATGCAGCACTGAAGGATCGCCAGACGATGCGCCGCGTTCTGATCGTATTAGCGGTAACTATCAGCTTATTCCTTTTTCAGAAAAATCTCGATCTTAGTTCGGGGTTCATCGCTCTGGCAGCTTCTGCCGTGGCGCTGGTATGGGTTAGACCCGACGTGCGTGAGGTGCTGGAGCGAGTTGATTGGTCCGTGCTTCTCTTTTTCATTGGTCTATTCGTAATGGTTGGGGGGCTGGAAGAGGCCGGAGCGTTTGAACCCCTCATCAAAGCCTTAACGGGTATCGGCCGTACGAACCCCCGTCTGCTTGGAATCATCATAATCTGGGTAGTAGCTGCGATCGCAGCCCTGGTGGATAATGTGCCGGTCACGATTGCCATGATCTCTCTCCTTCAGGGGCTGGCTGCCGCAGGGGTGGATGTGAGCGCACTGTGGTGGGCGGTGGTCTTTGGGGCGGGCTTCGGCGGTGATGCCACCAGCATTGGCACCGCAGCAAATATCATCGTCGTTTCTTTGTCGCAACGAACGCGTACACCCATCACCCCGGCACTTTGGAGCAGGAAGGGTCTCCCAGTGGCGATTGCCACATGTATCGTGGGCAGTATTTTATACGCCCTGTTTTTTCCCTGGCTGGGACAGTAGATTGTCTGATAGGGAGATCCCCAAACCAACGGCAACGATTTCAAATACTCAAAGCCAAAGAACGCGTCAATGAGCAAGGTGTAAGAACACGGACGCTCTCGCGCAAGGGAAATGTTCGAGAAGAGATCAAAAAAGCCGCTGTCGAGATCGGGGCCACCCTGGTTTTGCTAGGGCATCCTGAAGGTGGTGCCAGCGCCTTTCAATTATCTAATCTACAAGCCTTTGCTGATGAAATTAAAGATGAAACAGGCATAGAAGTACGTATTATTTAACTATTGCAGAATTGTGCCCCCTTCTAAACTTTTTGTATGACCAGTAATTTAATAGCTTTCTAGGAGGCTGAACAGCGCATCGCTCGTGGATTTTAGCTTGTCCGCGTTATATTGACAGCTTCTACACCCTACTTTCAAAACTCATGCGTCACTCTCAGCTAGTCGATGGGGTTATACACTCGAAGAAATGAATTATTGAAGGAGATATTATGGGTTTACTAGAAGGAAAGACCGCACTTATTTTTGGGATTGCCAACAAAAAGTCAATTGCCTGGGGCGTTGCAGAAGCTTTTCATCGTGAAGGGGCTACGGTTGGCCTCAGCTATGCCGGCGAAATTTTGGAACGGCGCGTACATCCGCTCGCAGAATCGATAGGCTGTGATTTTGTCGAGGAGTGTGATGTCAGCAAAGATGAAGATATTGCAGCTGTTGTTGCGAAAGCAGAAGAGCGCTTCGGAAAAATAGATATTCTCATCCACTCGATCGGCTTCGCAAATCGTGATGAACTACGCGGCCCCTATTACAACACAAGCCGTGAAGGATTTCATCTCGCTATGGATATTAGCGTTTTCTCTTTTGTTGCTTTGGCGCGCGCTTTTCAACCGCTGATGAATCCCGGCGGTGCGATGGTCTCGATGACTTATCACGGTTCTGTTAAAGTAACCCCAAACTATAATGTAATGGGCGTTGCAAAAGCAGCTCTCGAAGCATCCACCCGCTATCTTGCCTATGATTTTGGAAAAGAAAAAGTCCGTGTAAATGCGATCTCTGCAGGTCCTATCCGCACTTTGGCAGCGGCTGGTGTGGGTGGCTTCAAGGCGATGTATAAGGCTTTTGAAGAAATGGCTCCGCTGAATGAGAATATCACCATCGAAGATGTCGGTAACGCGGCAGTATTCCTGAGTTCAGACCTATCTGCTCGCACAACGGGTGAGATCTTCTATGTCGATTCCGGGTATAATATCATGGGTGTACCCGATGTGGAGACAATATAAAAAGCCGGATCAACGATATCAAGCCGCGAGACAGGTGCGTCTCGGTTTTTCATCCCCAAAAAGCTGTTGAAACGATCTTTCTTTTGTAAAAAAAGTAAAAAAGATGTAAATGATTAGGACTTTTTTACTTTTTTTTATGTTAGAATAGTGCTTTGTATCACAACCTATTTATATATCCATA
>CAZOOX010000085.1:0-16318 GCA_964581545.1 uncultured Anaerolineaceae bacterium | reverse complement strand
GAATAAATTTCTACAAAACTCCTATATTTCTGCTTTCCTTTTCAGGTAGAATTCCGTTGATTTTCTCATTTTTTAATGAAAAGGAAAAACTATGCTCCCTTTTTTACAGCTCATTTTAGCAATTGCGATCATTATCTCCGTAGCTAAATTGGGTGGTTATCTCAGTTATAAAGTTGGCCAACCAGCCGTTGTTGGCGAGGTTCTGGCTGGTCTTATTCTTGGACCCTCCCTGATCGACTTTTTTCACCTGGGCATCTTTACCGACCCGCATCTTGAAGAAAGTATTGTTCATATGGCAGAACTTGGCGTTTTGCTGCTCATGTTCATTGCCGGTTTAGAGCTACATCTTGAAGAACTCGTTAAAGCAGGAAAAATTGCTTTTTTGGCGGGTGTCTTGGGATTTGGCGTTCCTCTTGTCGCTGGATATGGCTTAGGTGTGCTCGCAGGATATCCCCTCGAGGGAGCCATCTTTTTAGGCTTGTTGCTATCCCCCACGAGTATTAGTATCTCAGCACAGGTATTGATGGAATTGAAGCAGTTGCGCTCGCGAGTCGGGATGGGTCTGCTCGGCGGTGCAGTGATCGACGATGTCCTGGTTGTTCTAGGCCTCTCCTTTTATGGTGCTTTACTCAGTGGTAGCGAAGCAATCGGCGGCGTAGATGAGGTTGGGGTCATCTTTCTAAAAATGATCGCTTTCCTGATCGTCGCACATGCATTTGGCTTGTTCGTCCTACCGAAATTGGTTGACATCGTCAAAAAATTACCGGTTAGTCAGCCTCTGGTCTCTTTTGCTTTTATCATGCTTCTTTTCTATGCCTGGTCTGCTGAATCCCTGGGGCATATGGCAACCATCATTGGCGCTTTTATGGCAGGACTTTTCTTCTCGCGCAGCAATACGACAACCAGTTTTAGAGAAGGGTTTTCCTCGATAGCTTATGGCTTTTTTGTGCCGATCTTCTTCATCAGCATCGGGCTCGAGGCCAATATCCGCTCATTGAACTCAGAAAGTCTATGGCTTTTGGGCGGATTGCTCTTCCTGGCGATCTTCTCAAAACTCTTGGGATCAGGTCTTGGCGGAGTTTTAGGCGGGCTTTCATTTAAGGAAGCCACGCAGCTTGGCGCAGGGATGATACCGCGTGGTGAAGTGATGCTGATCGTTGCCACCGTTGGATTGGTTGAAGGAATTATTGATCAAAACACATTTTCTGTAGTGATCATACTTGTGATAGCGACCACCCTGCTTACTCCCCCTCTCTTGCGTGCACTCTTTCCTAAAACGCAAAAGACTGAATTAGATACTGCTAAATAGGAGAATAAAAAATGTACTCAATGGTTATGTTTATTTTGAATAATACCGATTATTGCCATGATGTCCTGACAGCTTGGGAAGACGTTGGGGTTTACGGCGCAACCATTCTCGATAGTTCCGGGCTGGGGCGTGTCCGTAACGCCGGTATGAGGGATGATATTCCGCTAATCCCCAGCTTGAGCGATCTCTTCAAAAGCAGCGAGACCCAGCATCGCACCCTCTTTACCGTTGTGGACGGTGACGAGCAAATTGACGCCATCGTCAAAGCTACAGAAGCTGTTGTCGGTAGTCTTGAGAATCCCAACACAGGTTTTCTCTTTGTAATGCCTGTTAGCCGCGTATACGGACGCAGCAAAAAATAATAGGCAACAGCAACAAAAAAAAGATAATACATAGGGGCAGGTTTTATACCCTGCCCCTATTTTGATTTAAAACTCAATTCCCAAAGCCTTTTGGTATCTCTGCATAAACGCCGCGCATCTCTGCGGGCAAATGCTCTGCCAAACAGAACATGACGCGGTCTGTGAGAGAAAGGGAATCTTCGCCTTCTTGAGGATAGATCGGCTCACAGAGTTTGACCTGTACAGAATTCTTTTTCGGAAACTCCCTAAAGAATTTATCACTGCCGATAATCGCCATCGGAATGATGGGCACATTCTTTTCGATGGCAAGACGAGCGGTGCCGGTTTTAGCGGTACGCAGCCCCTTGCCGCGAGAGCGTGTCCCCTCCGGGAACATGCCCAAAACACGGGCGTTGTCGAGTACTTTGCGGGCGTGGTTTAGCGCCCAGATATCCTTCTCTCCACGTTTAACGGGGAAGGCACCCACATTTCGCAAGGCCATATCTGTAAGCGGGTTAAATAGGCTCTCCTTTGCCATATAAAAAATAGGGCGCGGCAAAGAGATCTGCATGGGGAAAACATCAAAATTGGTTACATGGTTGGCAGCCACTATCGCCCCTCCCTCCTGCGGGAGATTTTCAAGACCTTCTATTTTTAGATCCATAAAAAGGCGAAAAAACCAGGTCAGGCTGGCAACCAATGCAACGCGAAAAGGCGTTTTTTCCAGTGCAAAATTTTTCTTTTCACGCGGGTCAATGATCTGTTCAGACAAGAGTACCTCCATCGCGATTCATAATGACATTTGTAGTATAAACGCTCTTTATTCACCCCGCAAAAGGGGTATACTTGGGGCGTTTAGGCAAAATGCCTAAGGCACTCAAATTAAACCATATAATACATGGAGATAAAAATGGATACTACGATTGTTGATATTTCTGCCCTTGAAGTTCTTGATTCTCGCGGCAATCCGACCGTTGAGGTCGAAGTCTTAGTTGCCGATGGTGCGCTTGGACGCGCCATTGTGCCTTCGGGCGCATCCACGGGTGTACACGAAGCCCTTGAAATGCGCGATGGCGACAAAGAACGCTATATGGGCAAAGGCGTTTTGAACGCTGTAGCGAACGTGAACGAAGAAATTGCAGATGCTCTTTTTGGATGGGATGCAAGCGAGCAGCGCGAAATTGACCTGACCCTTTTAGCATTGGATGGCTCCCCGAATAAAGCTCGCCTCGGTGCAAACGCGATTTTGGGCGTGAGTCTTGCTGTAGCAAAAGCTGCCGCCAATTCACTGGATATGCCCCTCTACCGCTATTTGGGCGGTGTCCACGCTCATGTGCTCCCCACCCCGATGATGAATATCCTTAACGGCGGCGCTCACACGGGCTGGCAATCGACTGATGCACAGGAATTTATGGTTATGCCTTTGGGCGCGCCTTCTTTCACCGAAGGTCTCCGCTGGGGAACAGAAATTTACCACGTTCTGAAAACCGTATTGAAAGGTCATGGCTACGCAACTTTGGTTGGTGATGAGGGTGGTTATGCCCCTGCATTGAAATCCAATGCTGAAGCTGTTGAAGTCATTCTCGAAGCTATCGAAAAAGCCGGCTTCAAACCAGGCGAAGATATTGGCATCGCTCTTGACCCCGCTGCTTCCGAATTCTACGAAGATGGCGTTTATAACCTCCGCACAGAAGGCAAAAAATTGACCAGCGAAGAAATGGTCGCTTTCTGGGCAAATTGGGTTGAGCAATACCCCATCGTTTCCATCGAAGATGGTCTCGCCGAAGATGATTGGAAAGGCTTCCAGATGATGACGGCGCAATTGGGGCACAAGCTCCAGATCGTTGGTGATGATCTGCTTGTTACCAACCCTGAACGCGTACAGCGCGGTATTGACGAGAAAGCCGCCAATTCGCTTTTGGTCAAAGTCAATCAGATCGGTTCTCTGACAGAAACCTTCCAGGCTGTTGAAATGTGCCACAAAGCTGGCTGGACAGCCGTTGCTTCACATCGCTCCGGCGAAACCGAAGATGCGACCATCGCGGATTTGGCTGTTGCGCTGAATGCCGGGCAGATCAAAACCGGTGCGCCCGCTCGCTCTGACCGTGTGGCGAAATACAATCAACTCCTTCGCATTGAAGCAGAACTTGGTGATATGGCTGAGTATGCTGGCTGGGGTGCGTTGAAAGCGTAAAAAAGAAAAGATTAAAAATGAAAAACTCCCATTAAGAGTGACGGACTCAACACGTCTAATATCTTTTGAGATAGAAAAACTCTAAACAAAAGCCCTGCTCGTGCTAGTAATCACGGACAGGGCTTTTTCTGTTTTCTCTACCATTCTTTATCTGGTCCCAGCAATGGGTCAAATGCCTTCGGTTTTATTCCTGCCCCCCTTAGTTGTTTTCTTAAATCGGTTATTCTTCTCTGAATACCCCGTAGCTTGCTACGAGGGTTCCGAGCATTAAGAAAAATCTGTACCCGTAGGGGCAAAATTCCGTAATACCCCGTCCGCTTGCGGCGGGGATAGGAATTTTGAAGATTTTTCAAATTTATTTTTTTTAATTCAACCATTCTTATTTCACGCCCACTCATCAAATCAACGGATAACTGTAGTGATGACGTTCGCTCTTCTACAAGTTTTTCTAAATGCTGATTGCGTTCCTCTAATTCTTTTTCTATCAGTTTTTTATCTGTAATATCTTGCACTGTTCCAAAGGAATGCACTAACTCGGGGCTTTGATTTCCATAAATCGCGGTACTTCTTGAATCAATATAACGTACTGCTCCATCTTTTCGAATAATTCGAACTTCGATATTGAATTCTTCTTTTGTTTCTATTGAATTTTGCACAGCTTGCTCGTAATATTCCTTGTCGTCATCATGAATAAAAGCAAGAACGGCTTCATAGGTTGGCGTTATTTCGCCAATCTCTAATCCAAAAATTCGATACAATTCGTCCGACCATATTACAGCGTTATCAGTTAAGCTTCCCAATGTCCAGCTTCCTATATGAGCTAGCTTTTCTGTTTCATCATGCCCTATCTTACTAATTTCTGCACTTTTTTTTAATTCTTTATTAGTTTGGTGAAGTTGTTCGTTTTCTTTGAGCAGTTGGCTTCGTGACAAATCATGGTTTTTCATTTATTTCTCACTTATGATCCTAAGGGACAATTTACATCGTTATAAAAAAAGTATAGCATATCCCCGAGCTAAACAATGTGACAAAAAACAGTCAATTTTTGTCCCCTAAATTAAAGTTCCATTTGCTATGATGATTACAATTCGCCTGCTTTATATCCTTTCTGTCTTAGTCCCTACTAATACCTCCCACTTGGGAGGCTTATTTCCCTCAAACTCCGCTCTGAAAGGGCATCTTCCCTAACCCATCCACAATCTTCGCAAGGAAATAATCCGCAATAGCACCATCCAAAATGCGATGATCGAAAGTCAGCGTCAGGTAAACCATCGGGCGGATGGCGATCATATCTGCGCCAGATTCATCTGTGATAACGACAACGCGTTTCTGTATCGCGCCTACGCCCAATATCGCTGTTTGGGGCTGATTAATGATCGGCATCGCGAAGAGAGAGCCGCTCACGCCGTGATTTGTGATGGTAAAAGTGCCATCACGGACTTCGTCTGGTTTGAGTTTGTTGGCTCTGGCGCGTTCTGCCAAATCATTGACTTTTTCTGCCATACCAAGCAACGACATTTTTTCAGTATTTTTGATAACAGGGACGATCAATCCCTCTTCGCCTAGCGAAGTTGCCATGCCAATATTTATGTCTTTGTGCAAAATAACGCCTTCGTCACTCCAGGAGCCATTCGCGATCGGGAAAGATTTGAGGGCGGTCGTTGTTGCTGCTACAAAATAAGGGGTAAAGGTTAATTTGACACCATCTTTTGCGAAAGCCTCTTTGTTGGCTTTACGGTGGGCGATCACGGCACTGAAATCCACTTCCATGACGGTGGTGACATGGGGCGAAGTCCGTCTGCTGCGCACCATATGCTCTGCGATGGCG
This sequence comes from uncultured Anaerolineaceae bacterium, assembly GCA_964581545.1. Classification (GTDB taxonomy): domain Bacteria; phylum Chloroflexota; class Anaerolineae; order Anaerolineales; family Villigracilaceae; genus Desulfolinea. The sequence goes on along the minus strand of CAZOOX010000085.1, from coordinate 10,646 downwards.
CGGCGAACGGGCGTCATCGGGATAATATTTTCTTCGCCGATTTTGACTGTCTTTTGCGGAGAATCCAGATGGACCAAAAGATCATCTTTTGTGATCCGACCTCCCCTCCCTGTTCCACTAATTTGATGAAGGTCGACATTCTTTTCTGCGGCAATTTTTGCGACGACGGGGGAGATAAATCCCAGCGCGGTATCACCTTTGGGAGCGATATCTAGCGGAATTTCTTTTTCGGATGAAGATTCTGTTTTTTTAGCGAGAGCAGGCTTTTCGTCCACACCCGTCGCTACGCTCCGAGTACGAGCGAGCGTGCTCGGCTTTTCATCCCCAGAAGGAATCTCTTCGCCTTCTGCGCCAACCCAAGCAAGCAGTGTTCCTACGCTCAGAACTTTTCCTTCTTCGTTCTCAACAATTTTGAGTAAAACACCCTCGCTTGGGCTGGGAATTTCAGTAACGACTTTATCCGTTTCAACTTCGAGCAAGGCTTCGAATTCTTCGACAGAATCTCCTTCGGCTTTCAGCCAGGTCACGAGAGTTACTTCTTCAACAGCTTCTCCGAGTAGGGGCACAAGAACTTTAGTTGGCATCTTTCCTCTTTATTCGTAAAACTTCGGATATTTCTCTGGCTTGGCTTCAGACATGATCTCATAGATCGCGTCATAGAGTGTCTCGGCGTTGGGTTTTGACCAATAATCGCCATCGGAGCCAAATGCGGGGCGATGCGCTTTGGCAGAGAGCGTTGCAGCGGGAGAATCAAGCCAATAATAGCCTCCCTGTTTCTCGATCACTTCCTGCATCATATAAGCCGTTGTACCGCCAGGAACATCTTCGTCCGTGAAAATAACCCGATTTGTTTTCTTGAGTGACTCGAGAATAAGGCCGTGAATATCAAAAGGCAGCAAGGATTGAACATCGATCACTTCGACGCTGATGCCAGCTTTGGCAAGCTCTTTTGCGCTATCAAGCGCAATTCTGCACATGGCGCCGTAGGTAACAAGACTGATATCGCTGCCTTCGCGCAATATTTCAGGGACACCAAGGGGCACGGTCACTTCACCGATATTTTCAGGTTTCTGCTCTTTCAATCTGTACCCGTTCAATACCTCGACGATGATGCCTGGTTCATCCGATTTAAGCAGCGCGTTATAAAATCCGGCTGCCTGAAGCGCATTTCGCGGCACAAGGACGGCCATCCCGCGCAGCAAATGGATTATGGCAGCCATTGGTGAGCCCGAGTGCCAAATCCCTTCAAGGCGATGACCGCGTGTGCGTACGATAACGGGTGCTTTCTGTCCGCCTTTTGTACGCCAAAGCAAATTTGCCAGATCATCAGACATCAATTGCAAAGCATAGAGTAGATAATCGAGATATTGAATTTCAGCGATCGGTCGCAAACCGCGCATGGCCATGCCTATGGCTTGCCCTAAAATGGTCACTTCACGGATGCCAGTGTCCATCACTCGGAGAGTCCCGTATTTGTTTTGAAGGTCATGAAAACCCTGATTTACAGCGCCTAACATGCCCACATCTTCACCAAATGCGATCACGCGTGGATCACGGGCGAATATCTCATCAAAAGCATTGTTGAGCAAATCGAAGGCTTTGATCTGAGGATGTTTTTCAGCGTAGATTGGAGCAACTGCCTCTACATTCAATATGGATTTCTCTGTGTTGCTGTAAAGATGGGATGAAAATCTCGCTTCGTTACGTGGAATTTGGGCTTGCTTCCACGCAATTAGTTTTTCTCTGTTCCGAGCAGGGTCCTGCCTTAGCGCCCGTAAAGCAGCATGTACCGCGATATGTTGATCTCTCCGTTGAGCAATAGCTTTGCCAAGCAATTGCGCTTGAATACTTCGGATCTCTTCCTTTGCAGCACTTTCTACCTGAAGCGTACCGAGCATTTCCAAGACTTCTTCACGCTCTTCCAAGATCGGGTTTTGGAAAGCCTCCCACGATCTTTTGCGAATAGATTCGACCTCCTTGCGATCGGCTTTTTCTATTGCAGAAAGCTCTTCTTCTGTAGAAAGCTCGTTCTCTATCATCCACTCGCGCATTTTGATATTGCAATCAAATTCAGCTTCCCAATCTAAACGCTCTTTGCTCTTATAACGCTCATGACTCCCGGATGTGGAATGCCCCTGTGGTTGTGTCACCTCCGTTACATGCACCAAAGCGGGGATATGAAATTCGCGTGCAGTTTTTGCGGCAGCCCAATAGGTGTCGAGCAGAGCGGGATAATCCCATGCGCGGACAGTGTAAATATCGTAGCCACCATCACGCTTTTCTTCGGCGGCTGTTTTGCGCTCAAATCCGCTGATGATCTCACCTATATTCTCTTTGACCATTTGGAATTTGTTGGGTACAGAAATGCCATAGCCGTCATCATAGATCGTGATCACTGCCGGGGCTTTCAATACGCCTATAGCATTTACTGATTCCCAGAACATGCCCTCGGCAGTGGATGCGTTCCCGATCGTTCCCCAGGCAACTTCATTGCCCTGATCTGAGAAGCCTGTATTATCTTTTAGGGCTTCTGATTCACGGTAAAGGCGTGATGCAAAAGCCAAGCCAACCAGACGTGGCATCTGTGAGCCTGTAGGAGAGACATCTGCAGAGATATTGTAGTGTTCTCTTTGGTCTTTCCAGGAGCCGTCCGGGTTGATGTAACGAGATGCAAAATGGGCGTTCATTGCCCTTCCAGCGGTAGCAGGCTCAAATTCCAGGTCGGCATGGGCGTAGAGTTGAGCGAAAAACTGCTCAAGCGTGAGCACGCCTAATCCCAGCATCCATGTTTGGTCACGGTAATATCCAGAACGCCAATCCCCTTTTTTGAATGCATGTGCTATAGCGAGCTGCGCGACTTCTTTTCCGTCCCCAAAGATTCCGAACTTGGCTCTCCCGCTCAAAACCTCGCGCCGCCCGATCAGACTCGCTTGCCGGCTTTTATACGCCAGGCGATAGTCCTTCAACACTTCTTCTTTCTTGAAGATCGTTTCTTTTTTTACCATGCGCATCCTCTAGATATAAAGGCTAATTAAGACGATTATAGTCCACTTTTCAAAGATGTTATTTTCTTGAGCCCTAAGTCACAGTTTGGGGCATAGTTTTGCCCTATAATATTGTAGAGTAAAGACATTAACAAAGGCAAACCTGCCGAAAGGCAGGGACGCAAAGCTATGGGTCTACATCTTTTGAAGATATGACTGCCAGGCCGCTGAAAGTCGATTCATGAAGTTGATATCTATCAACCTGCAGGCTTGGTGTAGCAACGCACTAAGCCTGTTTTATTTAACCGAATCTCTAAAGAAAAGGTTCTTTGGCATGAGCAAAGCTATTCGTATTCTTATTGCAGAAGATCAGGCGGTCATACGACAAGGGCTCATTGCCATCTTTTCCTTTTTTGAAGATGTTGAAGTCATTGGCCAAGCCCAAAATGGAATTGATGCTCTTCGTTTGGTGAGAGAGCTTTCTCCAGATGTAGTGGTATTAGATCTGCAAATGCCATTGCAAGGTGGATTAGATGCAATCCCTAAAATTATCGAATTAGCTCCTAAAACGGGCATTTTGGTGCTGACCAGCTTTGGGTGTGCAGAAAATATTTACAAAGCGATAAGACTGGGGGCATTGGGCTTTCTATTAAAGGATGTGAAGTCCGAAGTGCTAGTAAGAGCGATACATGAAGTCTCTCAAGGAAAGGCTTTTATTCCTCCGCATATTACGCTTCGAATGATTCGTGAAGGTGCCCAACTTTCAACGACTGAAGGTGCTGATTCTCTTCTCACGCAGCGCGAATTGGAGACGCTCAAATTGATCGCGAAGGGCATGTCCAATGAAATGATCGCAAAGAATATGGTCGTGCAAGAGAGAACGGTCTCAAAATATGTGAGTACGATTTTGAGTAAATTGAATCTGGAGAACCGAACACAAGCAGCTTTATATGCTATAAAAGAAGGCTTGGAAGAACTTAGTTGAATCAAAAATCCCCTCGCGCAAGGGGATTTTTTTCTGCTGGGGGCAAAGGATTCGAACCTCTACTTACTGTTCCAGAGACAGCTGTCCTACCATTAGACGAGCCCCCACTTCAGCGGCAAGATTTTACCATGCGTGCCTAAATACGTCTAGCAAAACATGCCTGGCGCGTCCATCTTTGTTATAATGATGCGTGCTTAATCATAGAAAATCAAACACGATATTTGCATTATTCGTGATAAGGAACTCATCATGACAGAAGAAAAGACCCTCCCATCTCATTTTATTCGTGAGGCCGTTGCTGAAGACTTGGCATCGGGGCGTTTTGAGCATATTGCCACACGCTTCCCGCCAGAGCCGAACGGCTATTTGCATATCGGTCACGCACGCGCTATTATCATTGACTTCAGCATTGCTGAAGAAAATGGCGGATTCTGCAATCTGCGCTTTGACGATACCAACCCTGTCAAGGAAGACGTGGAATATGTTGACGCGATCAAGGAAGATATTAAATGGTTGGGATACCAGTGGAAGAACGAATTTTACGCATCTGATTATTTTGACGAACTCTACGAATATGCAGTACAGCTCATCAAAACGGGCAAGGCTTACGTAGATGAGCAAACACAAGACGAAGTGCGCGAAAATCGCGGCACGCTGAAAGCGCCTGGCGTAAACAGCCCCTACCGTGACCGCCCCATCGAAGAGAGTCTTGATCTTTTTGAACGTATGAAAAATGGGGAATACCCTGATGGCTCCATCGTTTTGCGCGCCAAAATTGATATGGCATCTGGCAATACCAATATGCGCGACCCGATCATGTACCGCATTCTGCATGAACCACCGCATCATCGGACTGGCAAAAAATGGTGCATTTACCCAATGTACGATTTTGCGCACGGCCAAAGCGATTCGATTGAGGGCATCACTCACTCACTCTGCTCGCTGGAATACGAGAATCATCGTCCACTTTATGAGTGGTTTATCAACGAACTGGATATTTTCCCTTCTCGCCAGATTGAGTTCGCGCGCCTGAACCTGACCTACACTGTAATGAGCAAACGCCGTCTTGTGCGTCTTGTCAAAGAAGGCTATGTAAAAGGTTGGGATGATCCGCGTATGCCCACGTTAACAGGATATCGTCGGCGTGGCTACACACCTGAAGCGATCCGTTCTTTTGTGGAGGCAACAGGTGTGGCGAAGAAAAATAGCACCGCCGATGTCGGGCTGCTTGAGCATCATATCCGGCAGGATTTGAATATTCGCGCCGAGCGACGGATGGCTGTCCTTGATCCGCTTAAGGTCATTATCACCAATTATCCCGAAGATAAAGTGGAAATGTTGGAGGCGATTAACAATCCCGAAGATGAATCTGCCGGGACACGGGAAATCCCCTTTTCGCGGGAGCTTTATATTGAGCGCAGCGATTTCATGGAAGATCCGCCTAAAAAGTATTTCCGCCTCGCTCCTGAACGTGAGGTTCGCCTCCGTTATGGATACTTTGTTACGGCAACGGACGTTGTTAAGAACGACGCTGGCGAAATCGTCGAATTGCATTGCGAATATGACCCCGAAACGAAAGGCGGTTACGCCCCTGATGGACGCAAAGTTAAAGGCACGATACACTGGGTTTCTGCTGAAGAAGCCATAGATGCCGAGGTGCGGATCTATGATCGGCTCTTCACGGTCCCCAACCCGATGAGCAAAGAAGAGGGCAAAGACTTCATCGACTACTTAAACGCGGATTCGCTCGAGACAAAGAAAAGTTGCAAAATGGAACCAAGCCTAAAAGGAGCGCGTACCGGCAAGAAATTTCAATTTGAAAGACTTGGTTACTTCGTGGTTGATCCCGATACATCTGACGAGAATTTAATCTTCAATCGCACCGTCACCCTGCGCGACAACTGGGCGCGGATAGAGAAGCAGCGCGCGAAGGAGAAGATGGAAGAAAACCGCCGCCGCAAACAGGAAGAAAAACGAAAGCAGAAAGAAGCGGCGAAAAAATCGAAATAACATCTGGGTCTTGCAAAATAGGGGTTTGCAAGACCTGTTTTTTTAGGAGGTAGATTATGGCAAAAACAGAATCCCAAAAGGTCATCATCATCACCGGTGCATCAAGTGGAATAGGCGCTGCAACAGCAAGGCGTCTTGCCAAAGATGGGATGTGCCTGACATTGGCGGCGCGTCGGGAGGAAAAACTGACAGCACTATCCGCCGAAGTCGAAACGCTGGGTGGCGAAGCGCTCGTCGTGGCAACCGATGTAGCTAAACGCGTCGATATTGAGCATATGATCGAGGCAACACTTGAGCGTTGGAGACGGATCGATGTGCTTTTAAATAATGCAGGAGTGGGCGGTGATGTTGCCTTGGTTGATATTCCGCCGGAAAAAATCCGCAAAGAAGTGCATATCAATTTAACCGCCGTGATCGAATGCACGCAGGCCATATTACCTGTGATGCTCCGCCAAAAATCCGGGCATATTGTTAATGTGGCATCCTTGGCGGGGCTGGTGGCTCCGCCCGAGTCTGCCGTTTATAGCGCAACAAAATTTGGCGTAAATGGTTTCTCTGATTCCTTGAGACGGGAGTTACATAACACTGGTATATCTGTTTCAGCCTTTTGCCCGGGATATACCCCATCCGGAATTTCGCCGGGGCTGAAAGCCCACGCCGAAAAACGAGATGATGCGCCCTCTGTGCCCGGGTTGATGCCCATCACTTATGTAGCCGACAAACTTGCGTACTTGATTCATCATCCCCAGCGCCGTCTTATCATCCCCATAGGCTGGAGGCCATTTATAGCCTTAGGGCGACTATTCCCTACTCTAGCAGATGCGCTGATGCCGCTTTTTCGGTCAAAAGATACATAACCTAAAAAGATCCGAAATTTTTGAGATTTCGGATCTTTTCTTTTCGCCGCTACTCCCCTTCCCCAGCCATCAACTTCACCCGCTCCCAGGGTGGTAAGTTAGATTGCTCTGCCAGATTTTTTCTTAACTCCATCAACTGGTCGCGGAGAATGGCAGCTTTTTCAAATTCCAAATTGGATGCGGCTTCCTTCATCCCTTTTTCCACTTGAGAAATAACCTTTTTCAACTCGGATTTTGGCATGGTCGCCCCATCGACACTGTAGGCGGCTTTTGGCTCTGCAATTGCACTCGCCTTCTCCGAGAATTGGTCCGTTATATCTCTTATGGATTTCATAATAGAGATAGGTTCTATGTTATGTTTTTGGTTATGCGCAATTTGTTTTTCTCGACGACGATCGGTCTCGTCGATAGCTCTTTTCATCGAAGCGGTGACTTTATCAGCGTACATGATAACCTTTCCGTCTACATGTCGCGCCGCGCGCCCGATGGTTTGGATAAGGGCAGTGTCTGAGCGTAAAAAGCCCTCTTTATCTGCATCAAGAATTGCGACAAGAGAAACTTCGGGGAGGTCAAGGCCTTCTCGTAAGAGATTAATGCCTACGACAACATCGAAAACGCCCATACGCAGGTCACGTAAGATGCTAACGCGCTCGAGCGTGTCAATCTCTGAGTGCAGATATTGAACTTTGACACCAAGCTCAAGCAAATAATCAGAGAGGTCTTCTGACATGCGTTTGGTAAGTGTTGTAACCAAGACGCGCTGGCCTATCTCCGTGCGCTGATGTATTTCGCTGACCAGATCATCAATTTGCCCCTCGATGGGGCGCACATCTACTGGCGGATCGATCAAGCCTGTTGGGCGAATAATTTGCTCAACAATCGCTTCCTGATGCTGCATCTCGTATGGTCCCGGTGTGGCAGAGGTGTATACCGTGTACCCCATATGCGCTTCAAATTCTTCAAATTTAAAAGGTCTGTTATCCAGCGCAGATGGGAGCCGAAAACCGTATTCGATCAGCGTTTCTTTGCGCGAGCGATCACCTTTATACATGCCGCGCACCTGCGGGACGGTCATATGGCTCTCGTCCATAACCAGCAAATAATCGCTGGGCAGAAAGTCCATCAATGTCCAGGGAGGTGTACCAGCGTCACGCTGATCGAAATGACGTGAGTAATTTTCGATACCTGAGCATTGTCCGATTTCGCGGAGCATCTCGAGGTCATATTTTGTGCGCTGCTCAATGCGTTGGGCTTCGAGATATTTCTCATTTTTTTTGAAGAACTCTATTCTTTCTTCAAGCTCAACCCCAATATCGCTGATCGATTTTTTTCGTTTTTCTTCATCGGTCAGATAATGTTTGGCAGGGAATATCTCAATACTTTCCGGTTCGGAGAGAATTTCACCTGTGAGCGCATCAAATTCCATGATGCCTTCAACCTCATCACCAAAGAAAGCAATCCGATAGCCGCGCTTCTCTATATAGGCAGGCATGATCTCGAGTGTGTCGCCGCGCACGCGGAATCGACCGGGGCGAAGCTCGAGATCGTTTCGTTGATATTGGCCATCGATCAAGCGTCGGATGAGAGCGTTCCGGCGGGTCAATTCCCCAACCTGAAGCGTGATCGCGCCGCGTGTATATTCTTCAGGATTTCCTAATCCGTAGATACAGGAAACTGAGGCTACAATGATGACATCTTGTCGGGACATAAGAGATGTGGTTGCAGCGAGACGCAGGCGCTCGATCTCTTCGTTGATATCCGTCTCTTTTTCTATAAAAAGGTCACGGCGCGGCACATAAGCTTCGGGCTGATAATAATCATAATAAGAAACGAAATATTCGACCGCATTTTCAGGGAAGAATTGCTTGAACTCCGCATAAAGCTGTGCAGCGAGCGTTTTATTATGTGCCATGATGAGAGCAGGCATTTGCAACTCTTGAATGACAGAAGCAATCGCAAAAGTTTTTCCGGTGCCTGTCGCACCGAGCAAAACCTGATGGCGCTTTTGATCCTGAACGCCCTGCACAAGTTGGGCAATGGCTTCGGGCTGATCACCGGTAGGAATAAAGGGAGCTTGAAGTTTGAATTCCATAGTATTGGCTTAGTTAATTGAATTAGCTGAACGAGTGTTCTATTTTATCATGCAAAGAAGTTCGGGTGCAATCTTTTGAGCTCAGGTAACAAGAAAGCTCCTCCCCTCCCTGTTCAAAGAGTAGAGCCATGTAAAATCATATTAAATGACTACGCGCAATTCAGGTCTAGGTTCAGAATAAGCTGTGTTTTCCCACCTTTATTCACCTTCGGCTTCGATATATTTCAAGAAAGCGGCGACGACTTCTGGGTCGAAATATATACCGGATTGCTCTTTGATATAAGTTAATACTTTTTCGCGTGACCACGCCTTTCGATAGGGACGATCCGAGCGCAGCGCATCCCAGTGATCCACAACAGTAAAGATGCGTGCCGCGAGTGGGATCTGCTCCCCTTTCAACCCTTGTGGGTAGCCAGTCCCGTCCCATTTTTCATGGTGACAGTAGGGAATATCTAATGCGGGACGCAGATATTCGATAGACGAAAGCCAGTCATGTGCAAGGGCAGGGTGGCTTTTCATCACATCCCATTCCGCTTTTGTGAGCTTGCCAGTTTTTTGCAGAATGCTATCCGGAACACCCATTTTGCCAATATCGTGCAAAAGGGCGCCACGACGTACGTGTGTCAGGTCGCTACCACTGATCCCAAGCATTTTCGCCAGTGCTACTGTGATTTTGACAACTCGGCGACTGTGTCCTTCCGTTTCCATATCTCGCAGTTCAAGCGCCTGTGCCCAACCTTCAATTGTCGCATCATAGGCTTGGGTCAGTCTTGTATTGGAGCGTTCAAGATTTTCGAAAAGAGCAATATTGTCAATAGCAATAGCTGTCTGCCCTGCAAGTAGTTCAAGGTATTTAACCCATTCATCATCAGGGTTCAGCTCAGAACGATGAAAAACTTCCAAAACGCCAACCAAAACACCTTTAACAAGCAAAGGAACCCCATAATAGGAGATGAAATTTTCGGCGCTGAAATCAACAGGCCCTGAAATGCCAAAATCTTCCTTTGACAAGTCGGGGACAAAGACAGATCGTCTCTCTAAGGCTGCACTACCAGCAAGTCCATGTCCCAAGCGCAGGTTTATCTTCCGTAATGTCTTTGTGCGGAATCCCTGCCCCCGCACAAAAGTTAGCGTAAGCGTGCTCGCATCGTGCCTCAAAACAGCAGCTGCGTCTACACGAAGGTGGGATAAAACATAGTCCAGAATTACTCCCAAGGTAACGTGCAAGTCGAAGCTGTTGATGATCGTTTGGTCGATCTTTCGCAGTGCGTCCAACCTTTTGATATATTCCCGGATCTCGTCTCTTGCCAGCACCCTTTCTGTAACATCCACAAAAGCTGCTACATAAAATTCTACTTCCCCTTTTTCATTACGCAGAACATTGCAGAACTCATCGCAAGGAAAAATCGTGCCGTCTTTGCGCTTGCTGCCTATTTCTCCTTGCCAATGTCCATCTTTTTGCAGTTGAGGCAAGATCTCATTGCTTAGCCTGCGCGCTCCCTCATCATCGGTAAATTCAAAAATGGATTTACCGACTACCTCTTCTTTCTTGTCAAATCCTAAAGTGGATAAGAGGGCTGTATTGACGTAAACAACATGTCCTTCAACATCGGCAATAACGATCGCCTGGCTGGTTGTTTCGACCATTTTAGAGAGTTTGGTGATTTCATCCTGGGCCCTCCTGCGTTCGGTGACATCCTGGTTGACTCCACGAAATC
>CAZOOX010000084.1:0-16393 GCA_964581545.1 uncultured Anaerolineaceae bacterium | reverse complement strand
TTAGACTTAGACTTGCCTTTTCTTTACTTTGGATGACACATCCGCCACCTTTTCAACTCTATTTATGAGATACGGGATGCGTCATGTTTCTAAAACTATTCTACTCTACACTCATCTCAGGTGCAGTGGCCTTCGAACGTTTGATCGCCCAGACAAGCACAGCAACCAAGATGACAACAGTTACCCAAACACCAACAGCCTCACCACCTGTTGCGTCAGCGTATTTTACAACAACAGGAGCAATAATGAGTGATACTAGGTTAGCAACCTTGATCATCGGATTCAGAGCGGGACCAGCGGTATCTTTCATCGGGTCACCAACAGTGTCGCCAACGACAGAAGCTTTGTGGCGCTCGGAACCTTTACCTAAGTTATTTGCGGGATCAGAAGGTTCGTCTTCAATGAGCTTCTTGGCATTATCCCATGCACCACCAGCATTGTTCAGATATACAGCCAGAAGCTGACCGGAAAGGATCAAGCCAGCGTTGAAGCCACCAAGTGCTTCAACCTGCAAAGCGAGACCAACAACGATCGGAGCCACAACGCCGATCACGGCCAAAGAAACCAATTCTTTCTGAGCGGCAGTCGTAGAGATAGAAACAGCCTGGCGATAATCAGCCTGAATCTTACCTTCAAGAACGCCCAAACCAAATTGACGGCGAGCTTCTTTCACGATCAAGGCAGCAGCACGGCTGACGGCCTGAATAGCGAAGGAGGAGAAAAGCCACGGAATAGCACCACCGATGAGCATACCGACAAATACCTGCGGCACGTCAACGCGGATACCAATACTTTGAATCTGTTCAGCAACGGGAACGCCCATACCAGCCTGTGTACGGCTTACATCCACAAGGAAGGAACCGAAGAGCGAAACAGCGGCGATAACGGCGGAACCGATCGCAACGCCTTTGGTGATCGCTTTGGTGGTATTGCCGACAGCATCAAGGTCTGCCATGATCTGTTGGGCAGTGGCATTCTTTTCTTTTTCTGCACCAGTCCAGGACATTTCGCCAATACCATTGGCGTTATCAGCAATAGGCCCAAAGGAGTCCATCGCCACGTTGTTGCCTGTCAGGGTGAGCATACCGATACCGGCCATAGCAACACCGTAAAGGATGAAATGGATTCTATCAGTCCCTTCAACACCAGGGATGGTGCCAAAAATGACGATGGAAGCGATAATCGTGAGAGCGATGATCAGAATAGACCAAACCGAAGATTCAAAACCAACAGCTGTCCCTTGAAGGATCAAGGTAGCAGAGCCTGTATCAGCGCTCTTCTTGATGTCGTTTACCGGTTCAGCATGTGTACCTGTGAAGTATTCGGTCAAGCGGTCAATGCCAATAGCAAGAGCGACACCAACGAAAACAGCTGTCGGGGTACGCCACCAGCCGCCCCAAGCATTGATCCCATCGTTGTTCATATAGAAAAACGCAGCCAGATAGAAAAGAGCAGATGAAATGATCGCAGAGGTAAAGAAGCCTGTGAAAATCGCTTTCATTGCATCGCCGCCTTCTTTGGCATCGCTTTTAACAGCGTAAGTACCAATGATGGAAGCCAAAACACCAATACCGCGCACAACGAGGGGGAAGATAATCCACTCAAGGCGGCCAGTGTGATGCCAGAGTGCCAAAGCAAGAATCAAACCGGAAACAATGGTTACTTCGTAGGACTCGAAAATATCAGCAGCCATACCCGCGCAGTCGCCAACATTGTCGCCAACGAGATCTGCGATTACAGCAGGGTTGCGCGGATCATCTTCAGGCAAGTTTTGTTCTACTTTACCCACAAGGTCAGCGCCTACATCAGCTGCTTTAGTATAGATACCGCCACCCACACGCATGAAGAGTGCAAGGAGCGTACCACCGAAGCCAAAGCCGAGCAATGCATCCGGCGCGGCAATACCGAGCCACATGAAGATAACGGTACCGCCAAGCAAACCAAGACCATCGGTGAGCATACCGGTGATCGTACCTGCACGATAAGCGATACGGAGCGCATCACTGAAAGATTCACGAGCAGCGGAGGCTACGCGAACATTCGCCTGAACAGCCATACGCATACCGATCTGCCCAACAGTGAGAGAAAAGCCAGCACCCATCACAAAAGCAACGGCACGTGCCAAACCTAGAGTAAGACTGATCTGTCCAGGGTCCATCCCTTCGAAGCGCAGCAACGCTTCAGGCGTGGGCGGAACAATATAGACAGAAAAGAAAAGAGCAACTGTCAAAATCGCTACAAATGGCAAAATTGATTTCAGTTGCTGCTGCAAATAAGCGTCGGCGCCATCACGGATCCAGCCCCAAACTTCCTGCATTCGCTCCGTGCCCTTATCTTCGCGCAATATTTGGCTGCGCAAATAGATGGCATAGAGCAGACCGACAATAGCGATTCCAAATACAGACCAGATCGCTGCCGTTTCAAACGGCGAAAGACCCATATAACTCATAAGGTACAATCCTCCCGGGGAAAGTAGATTAAATGAAATTTAGGCGGGTTACGCCTAAAAATTGACAGAAGAATTCTACAGGGGAGAATGAAAAGTGTCAAGCTAGTCACCATAGATACTCTTGATTAAAGAAAGAAACAACGGTTTTATTCGTAAAAACCATCATTTCTTTTATTCGACTGATTTGCCCTCTTCTGATACCATTCTGTTTATGTTCCTCCCCACTACTCAACAAGAAATGCAATCCCTCGGATGGGATTCCCTCGACATCATCATCGTCAGCGGCGACAGCTATATAGATAGCCCCTTCATGGGAACTGCCGTGATCGGCAAAGTTCTGGCAAATGCAGGATACCGTGTCGGCATCATCTCCCAACCCCGAACAGATTCGCTCGTGGATATCGGCAGGCTCGGCGAACCCAAACTTTTCTGGGGCGTGACCGCTGGCAGCATAGACTCGATGGTCTCAAATTACACAGCCCTAAAGAAAAAACGCCGCCGCGACGACTACACTCCCGGGGGAGAGAATAACCGCCGCCCTGATCGCGCAACCATTGTCTACACAGGGCTGATCCGACGTTTTTCCAAACAAGCTACTCCCAAAGAAAAAAGCAAACCCATTGTTCTCGGCGGGATTGAAGCCTCCCTGCGCCGCGTCCCCCACTATGATTATTGGACAAACAAAATCCGCCGCTCCATTCTTTTTGATGCCAAAGCGGACTATATCCTCTACGGCATGGCAGAGAAATCAGCGTTAGAATTCGCTGCTGCGCTGCGTGACAGCAAAGACCCACACGAAACACGCGGTTTGAGCTATATCGCCAAAGAAAAACGAGAAGATTATCTCGAAATGCCACCCTATGAAGTCGTCGCCAAAGACAAAATGGCATTTATCGAAATGTTCCACACCTTCTACAAAAATAACGACCCTATCCCTGCAAAGGGGATAACCCAAAAACACGGCGACCGCTATCTTGTTCAGAATCCTCCGGCTTTCTATCAGACAGGCGAAGAACTGGATGCCATCTACGCCCTTGATTACGAACGCGCTCAGCATCCCTACTACGCAAAAGATGGCAAAGTACGCGCACTAGACACAATCGGCTTTTCCATCCCATCCCATCGAGGTTGTTATGGCGAATGCAATTTCTGCGCCATCGCTGTTCACGAGGGGCGCACGATCCGCTCACGGAGTCAGGATTCCATTGTTTCCGAAGCAAAAGTTATTACACGGCACCCAAAATTCAAGGGCTATATCTCCGATTTAGGTGGACCAACTGCCAATATGTACGGCTACGAGTGCGGGAAGAAATTGAAAGCTGGCAACTGTCCAACCAAGCGATGTTTGAGCCCGGCAGTCTGCCCCGTTATCAAGATCGATCACCGTCCCCACGCCGAGGTGCTGAAAAAAGTTCAGGACTTGGAAGGTGTCAAAAAAGTCTTCGTCGCATCTGGTCTGCGCTACGATATGATCCTGAGCGACACAGAACACGGGGATGATTATCTGCGGCAGGTCGTCACTCATCATACATCCGGACAAATGAAAATTGCGCCAGAACATACCGAAGATCATGTTTTGCACAAAATGGGGAAACCCGGCACAGAGTCGCTTGTCAAATTCAAAGAGCGTTTCGAACAACTAAATAAAAAAGCCGGCAAAAAACAATTCCTCACCTACTATATGATCGCCGCCCACCCGGGCTGTGATGATAACGACATGCGTAAGATGAAGACTTTTGTAAGCAGCGAATTGCGCATCTCTCCAGAACAGGTGCAAATCTTTACCCCCACGCCATCTACTTACTCAAGTGTGATGTACTGGACAGAAATGGATCCCTGGACACTTGAACCAATGTATATTGAGAAAGATCTCAACAGAAAACGCAAACAAAAAGATATTATTACTCAAAAACCGAAGAAAAGCAGAAAAAGATATGCCTAAAAAACTCAACCGCCGCGATTTCCTTCGCTTAAGCAGCCTAACTCTTGGCAGCAGCCTTTTGGCCTCTTGCCGTGCGCCTTTTGGGATTGGTGACGATCGCCCAAATTTCCTCGTTATTCTCACTGACGACCAGCGTTACGACACTATGCAATATATGCCCAAAACGCAAGAATTGATCTTCGATCAGGGCGTCACTTTTTCACACGGCTATGTCAGCTCACCGCTTTGCGGTCCCAGCCGTGCCAGTATCCTGACCGGTACACATGTTCACAAACATAATGTTCGTGACAATAAAGGCCAACTCGATGTCGGCACTTTTGTTGAAGACCTGCAAGACAATGGCTATTTTACAGGCTTAGTTGGAAAGTATCTCAATAAATGGAAAGGCGAAATGCGTCCCGAATATGATTATTGGGCATCGCTCTTCAAGGATGACAGCCGCTATAACGACCTGGACTACAATGTCAACGGAGAATGGCATTGGCAGGTTCCCGGATATATCACCGACATCACCCGTGATTTTGTGCTTGATTTCGTTGATGAAGCATCCAGTCAGCTCAAGCCTTTTTTCCTGCTATTTGGGATGACCGCCCCACACGGCCCCGCCACCCCAGCGACAGAAGACGAAGCCCTATACACTGATCTACCCCCACATCGCCCACCCAACTTTAACGAAGAAGATATTTCAGATAAACCGGATTCGATAAATTGGCGCCCCCTTTTTGATGAAGCCGGTATTGAGAATATCGAAAATTTCCGCCGCGATCAAATCCTCACACTCCTCTCTGCTGATCGCGCTATAGAAGCGATCATCAAAAAACTCGAAGAAAAAGGAGAACTCGATAATACCGTTCTCATCTTTCTTTCTGATAACGGCAAACACTGGGGAGAGCATAGACTGGAATCAAAAGGAACGGCTTATGAAGAATCTGTTCGCGTACCTTTTGCTTTGCGCTACCCTGCCCTCGTACCAGAACCCTATACAGAAGAACGCCTTGTCAACAGTGTCGATATTGCACCCACTTTTTATGATCTGGCAGGCATTCCCATCCCCGAACATCTTGATGGCGAATCCCTTGTGCCACTTTTAGCGGGCGGCGCTTGGCTACGCGAAGAAATATTCATCGAGTGTTGGCCTTCTCGCGGTCATTGGGAGGCGATCCACAGTGGAAAATATAAATATATAGAAACCGAAGGCAATCGCTCAGAGTTTTATGACCTAGAAAAAGACCCCTACGAGCTTGAAAATCAGATCGATAATCCCGATTATGCAGAGATCATTGCAAAAATGAAAATTTCGCTAGATGAACGAAGAGGAAATTATTCCTAGGCAAAAAAAGACCGAGTGTTTTCGAAACACTCGGTCTTTCTCTTTAACTTAATGCCATTTCAACCGCTGCTTCGGCATGAATAGATGTTGTATCAAAAAGAGGGATTTCAGTATGTTCTTGCTGCACAAGCATGACGATCTCTGTACAGCCTTCGATAACGCCATCTGCCCCTTCCGCACGCAAGGCACCCATAATGCGCAGATATTCACGGCGGGATTCCTCGCGCACCACACCCAGAACGAGTTCTTCATAGATCACACGATGGACAATGTCGCGATCCTGCTTTGAGGGGAGTATCACGTTCAGACCATGTGCGTCCCGCAAGCGTCCAGCGTAAAAATCCTGCTCCATCGTGAAGCGCGTCCCCAACAATCCGATATCTTTTATCCCCTGCGATTTGATCCGTTCGGCAGTTGCATCGGCAATATGCAGGAGGGGAATATCAATAGCGGATTCGATCTGCGGAGCAACTTTGTGCATGGTATTGGTGCAGATCAACAGGAAGTCTGCGCCCGCGTTTTGAACTTGTTCGGCGGCCTTCGACAGGATCTCGCCCGTAGCATCCCATTGCCCCGCATGCTGCAACTCTTCGATCTCTTGAAAATCGACACTGTACATAGCGATCTGCGCAGAGTGCAAGCCGCCCATTTTTTCTTTGACTAATTCATTAATTTGCCTATAGTATAGGGCGGTGCTTTCCCAACTCATTCCACCAAGCAATCCAATTGTTTTCATTACTAATCCTTGAAACTTTGGGCGAGCGCATTAACAAGCGTGATAAATGTGCTCACAGTTTTTTCTATTACCTTCGGATTCCCCCGAAAAGACTTATCTCTTTCAGCAGCATCGTCGCGGCGCATAACGATCCGATTTACGGCATTGATCTCAAATTGTGCTGCCGGGATTTTTAGCCGCTCAGACACAAATTTGATCATTGGCTCTCGCGTAGCACTTCCATTGCCGCTGAATTTAGCATCAACGCGCAGCCGAAAGAATTTATTATCATCATCTCGCGTAAATCCGGATTCTTTTAAAGAATGGATGATCAACTCTTTTTGCTCCGGGCAGCTTTTCCCATCCCGCGTACCCAACTCAATACCGGCTTCGTGATGCTGCCACATACCGTGCAGATCAATTACAAAGCGGATCTTCTTTTCTCTAATAATTTCTCGAACTTTTTCTTTATATGGCGCGTCCTTGGCTACATTGGGATCAGTTTTCGATTTTCTGCGTGCATAAATACAATGAGCACCTGTTTCTTCGGCAATAAGCTGCGCAAAAGCCGCTGTATATTCATCTTCCCCTTTGTATTTCCCATATCTTGTATGCGCAGCTCCATGCGGAGCAGAGATCAGAATGGGGAGTTTTCCTTCTTGATAAATAAACTCTGGCTCACCATCAGAAGCATATTCTTGGTACAAAACATCGCTCTCGAATGATATTAACCTTTCAAGCATCTGCTCAACGGTCAACCCTACCTGCCTTTTCGTTCAAATCTCGTATTTTCTCTTTCAGCCCATCATTCAGCGCAGATTCTCTTACACGCCAGCTCCAGTTCCCGCCCAAGCGGCCTGGGTAATTCATCCGCGCATTGGTACCAAGATTAAGCAAATCTTGCAGTGGGGTGAGAACCAATGCAGCGCGAGAACGCCAAAGGGTGCGGATCAAATCCCAGGCGATGTCGCTGCCATCTACGCTCATATAACGGCGGGCAAAATCCTTTTCATGCTCAGAAGCAGAATCGTACCAACCACGTGCGGTGTCGTTATCGTGCGTCCCCGTATAAGCAACGCAGTTTTCAGGATAATGATGGGGCAAAAATGGATTGCTCTCATCTGAGAAGGCAAATTGCAGAATTTTCATCCCCGGCAAATTAAACTGGTCGCGCAACTCAAAAACATCGGGGGTAATTTCGCCCAGATCTTCGGCAATGATGGGAAGATCGCCCAATTCTGCTTTGAGCGTGTGGAATAAATCTGCTCCGGGACCAGGAGCCCAGCGACCTTTTTCGGCGGTCAGTTCTTCGGCAGGCACTTCCCAGTATCCAGCAAAACCACGAAAATGGTCAAGACGAACAATATCAACCATGCCTAAAATAGCACGCATGCGCTTGACCCACCAGGCATATTTTTCTGCTTTGTGTTTTTTCCAATCGTAGAGAGGGTTTCCCCAAAGCTGTCCGGTTTTTGAGAAATAATCAGGCGGTACGCCAGCAACAACCGTCGGGAGCTTTTGCTCGTCGAGGAAGAATAGTTCAGGATTTGCCCAAACATCGGAGCTATCGTAAGAGACGAAAATGGGAATGTCACCAATAATTTGTATATTCTTTGATGCGGCGTAAGCATGGAGAGCGTCCCATTGGCGGAAGAAAAGGAATTGGTAGAAGATAAAGCGCTCAATGGCAGGTTTTAATGTCACCTTGGCTTGAGAAATAATTTGTTTTTCTCTGTTGCGAAGGTTTTCATCCCACCCAACCCATGAGCCGCCGCCGTTTGCTTCTTTGAGCGCCATAAAAAGGGCATAATCTTCGAGCCAATCGCTGTTTTTTTCACGGAAAATGTCGAGGTCTCGGCTATCAATTTCCGGGTCACGTGCGAAGCGGATGAAAGCTCTCTCAAGAAGATTCAACTTCCAGCCAATGACACGCCCATAATCCACGTAGTCGTCCGAGAAATCCAATTCTTCTTTGAGATCGTTAGGGTATAGAAAACCCTCTTCGAGAAGCAGATCGGGGCTGATCAGATAAGGGTTTCCGGCAAAGGTTGAAAAAGATTGGTAGGGAGAATCGCCATAGCCGGTAGGCCCAAGCGGAAGTGTTTGCCAAAGATTGCAGCCAGTATCGTGTAAAAAATCGACAAAATCATAAGCCGATCTGCCAAGATCACCGATACCGTAACGCCCGGGAAGGCTGGTGGGATGAAGAAGGATGCCAGATAAACGTTTTAATTCCATATTTTATTTTCACCACTAATACACAAAGAACGCGAAGTGTATAAACTTTTTTCGTTTTTTCTTCGCGTTCTCATTTTTTTATCGTTGTGTTTTTTTAGAGCATTCCATACAAAGCCGCATATTGCTTTGCGGAATTTTCCCACGAGAAATCTTGCGCCATCGCATTGCGTTGCAAACTTTGCCAATGATCGTTATTCTCGTAAACCTTTAAGGCTTCACGCATGGATTTCAAGAGTGCTTTTGCGCTTTCTTCTTCAAAAAGAAAGCCTGTTTCTCCATTTTTGATGGTATCTCGCAGGCCGCCCGTCGCACGCGCGATCGGGATACATCCGTAGCGCATGGAAACCATTTGCGAAAGTCCGCAAGGCTCATAGCGCGAAGGCATTAAGAACATATCGCTGCCTGCATAAATTTTGCGTGCCAACCCATCATCGTAACGGATCTCAACTTTTACACGATCGGGGAATAATTTTTCGAGACGTTTTGCTTGCTTTTCTATGGCAGGGTCACCTGTGCCTAAAATGACTGCTTGCCAAGAGGCTTTTTTAAGTTTTGAAAGTGCGCTCAATGCCAGATCAATTCCTTTTTGGCCAGTCATTCGAGAGACAATGCCAAAAAGCGGAATAGATGAGTCTATATCCAGGCCTGTTAGTTGTTGCAGCGCTGCTTTGTTCCAGGAACGTTCCTTGAGCGTTTCAGCAGAGAATTTAGTCGGGATCGCCGCATCAGTTTCAGGATTGAAACTCTCCGCATCGATACCATTGACAATGCCTGTAAGGGAATCCTTATGAATGGTCAAGAAGTTTTCTAAACCAGCACCCAATTCTTTTGTCAGCATTTCCTTTGCGTAGCTTGGTGAGACAGCTACATTCTTTTTTGATGCCCATAATCCCAAAGGCAAAGGCTGTGCATGTGCCCATTCGGGCAGATCAGTTTGCGAAAGAGGCAAACCATAAGCCGCCAAACGCCCTGTCAGGTCAGGTCCCAAGAAAGGTAAATTATGAACTGTTAACAGTGCTTTTTGGTCTTGCATTTCCCCATTCCATTGTTTGATCTGCAAAGCATAGGCCGCCAATGCCGTATGCCAATCGTTTGCATGGATAATATCCGGCTCCCAATCAAGGTGTTTGGTCATTTCCAGAGCCGCCAATGAAAAGAAGGTATACTTTTCGCCGTCCAGTGCCGCATTCGAAGAATAAACCGAAGCGCTCGCTGTAATTGGCTCACCAGCTACAAAATAAACAGGCAGATCACCAGAGCGTGTTTCAAAAACCTGTGTGCTAACATCTGCACCTGCACGCTTGAGCGAAAAGCTGGCAATAGGTCGCAAAGTTGCCGCTTCGGTACGAATGACCATATGTAAAGGAATTGCCAACCGCACATCCAGTTTTACACCGCCCGCATCTTCTTCACTCAACGCCCGCAACGCAGGAGGTAAAGCCCCCGCAACATCAGCCAAACCGCCTATTTTCACAAAAGGGGCGGCCTCTGCCGCCAAAAAGAGCACCTTGGTCGTTTTCATGCCGACTATTGTACAACAAAAATGGAAAAACTAAAGATAGATTTACCAAAAATCTCAAAAAAACGGATCGCCTTGCGAGTTACATCAGCTGCAGAACGCGCTATTCGCAGCGGACACCCCTGGGTCTTTGAAAATGCCATCGCCCACCAAAGCCATCAAGGCAAAGTTGGGGATTTAGCCGTCATTTTTGATAAAAAAAGAAATTTTCTGGCGATCGGATTATATGACCCCGATTCGATGATTAGGGTCCATATCCTTCGCGCATTGAAACCTGCTACCATTGATCAGCATTTTTTTGCAGAAAAGCTGAATACCGCTCATCAACGCCGCGCCCTCTTACGCGATTCGCGACACACAAACGGATACCGCATACTCCACGGCGAAAACGATGGGATGCCCGGCATCGTGATTGATCGTTATGCAGAAACGCTTGTTATCAAACTCTATACGCCCGCGTGGGTTCCGCATCTTTCAGCCATTCTTGATGCATTAAAAAAAGATTTCTCTGCTAAAAGAATTATTCTACGCTTAAGCGACAGATTGAAAGAGAACGCGCATGGACTCTACGATGGCATGATTCTTGTCGGTGAAAAGCCCACATCTCCAATCATTTTTCAAGAAAACAGCTTGAAATTTGAAGCCGATCCCCTTCATGGTCAAAAAACGGGATTCTTTCTCGATCAGCGTGAAAATCGTGCCCGTGTTGAGAAGCTCGCAAAAGGAAAGCGTGTACTGAACGTTTTTTCGTATACAGGCGGTTTTTCTATTTATGCAGCACGGGGTGGCGCAAAAGAAGTAATCAGTCTGGATGCAAGCAAGGTTGCAATAGAAGTTGCAGAGCGAAATTTCGGACTAAACCAACCTGCATCCATAGCGGAATCCTGTATCCACAAGGGCGTTGCGGGAGATGCTTTTGATGTAATGACCAAAATGAAAAAAGAAGGTCGCCGCTTTGACATGGTCATCATTGATCCTCCATCTTTTGCCCACAAAAAATCACAAATCGAAGGCGCCGTTAAAGCCTATAAAAAACTGACCCGACTCGGGCTGGGAATCCTTGTGCCAAATGGAATACTCGTGCAAGCATCCTGCTCCAGCCGCGTAGACACTGAACTCTTTTTCAACTCCATCAATCTCGCTGCTCGTCAGGCAGGGCGACTGTTAAAAGAAATCGAGCGCAGTAGCCATGCGCTCGATCATCCGATTGGTTTTGCAGAAGGGGAATATTTGAAATGTCTTTTTGCTGTGGCTGCTTAGGTTGCAAATAATATTTTTCTACTAACTTACTGCCGCTCGTCCGGCATGAAAAGCTTTCCGATTTAGCTCCACAAATTTCGGTGGAACACGGGATTCGATCACCTCCAACCACGGTTCAACTTCTGTGTCTAGAATCTTTGAAAGTGCCCCCAACAAGACAACATTCGCGGCTTTGGCATTGCCAAGCTCTTCAGCGATAGCAACGCCTTTTATACAATAGACTTTATCTGTGACCGGCTTAAATACTGCCTGAGCTTCTTCTACCTTGGGGTATTTTCCTGCACCTGAGCTAACAGTGACCGGTACGATCTCATGATCATTAATCAAGACCATTCCACCAGAACGAAGTCCTTTCGCAAAACGAATCGCTTCCAGCTTTTCAAAAGAAAGTAGAATATCCGCTTCACCATCAGGGATCACGGGGGAAAAGACCTCTTCAGCCCAGGTAAGATGTGAGACGACACTGCCACCACGTTGCGACATTCCATGTACTTCGGCCTTTTTCACATCATATCCAAGCGCTATGCCCAACTCTGCCAAAACATTGCTTGCAAGGATCGTTCCCTGCCCACCAACACCTACCAAAAGAAAACGTGTTTTTTTCATGATTTCCTCTACTCTGCTCTTAATGCTAGAACTTGCTCGCGGAACAAGATCGCATCACGCGGACATACCTGCGAACAAATCTCACAACCTGTACAAAGCAAGGGATCAATTTCTGCCAGCGGACGCTGAGTTTTTGCATCCACATCTTCTGACTTGATAATAGCGGGACAGCCGATGCGGAAACAAAGCGTACAACCGTTACAATCTTCAGCGATCACTTCAAGCGGAAGATATGCTTTGCGCTCTTCAGGCAACAAGGCACAGGCATGGTCTGTGATCAGAACTGCTGGCTCGTCAATTTTCAACCATTCTTTAAGCGTCTTTTCTATTGCATCCACATCATAAGCTTCTACACACTTGACAACTTTTATGCCGATCGCACGAACTAAAGCTTCTATATCAATTTCGCTAGTCGGCTTGCCTTGTAATGTCAAACCAGAGCCAGGATTGTCTTGCTGACCGGTCATACTAGTGATGCGATTATCCATGATTATGGTGATCACATTGCTTTGGTTATAAGCCACGTTCATCAAGGCTTGAACACCGGTGTGGAAGAAGGTCGAGTCACCGATCACGGCAAAATGACGCTCTGTGTTGCCAGCCGCGAATCCGCCATGAGCGACTCCTATGCTCGCTCCCATGCAACCACAAGTGTCCATTGCGCTGAGAGGTGGGACAAAACCAAGGGTATAGCAGCCAATATCCCCATTAACCGGTCGTTTGAGTTTATTCAAAATGTAGAAAGTACTGCGATGTGGGCATCCCGGGCAAAGAACGGGAGGGCGATTAGGCAAATCATCTGGTAAGAGCACAGGTAATTCAACAGGTTCAACTACATCCTGCTGGGGCCGGGCATCAATTTCTTTGGAGAGCAAACCTGCTCGAATTGCGTGCGCTCGGACGATTTTCGGGTTCATCTCTCCGATCATCGGAAAAATGGATTTGGAGTGCGGATAAACTCCCTGCTCCCAGCCATCCGGTTTATAGAGATCTATCCCCATTAGGATAAGCTGTTCTTCGATGAAAGGATCTAGCTCTTCCAACACAATCACCTTGTCCACTTTTTCTGCAAAATCACGGATAAGATTTTGCGGAAGCGGATAAGACATGCCAAGCTTCAAGACACTGGCATTGGGGAAAACTTCACGCGCATATTGATAAGCAATGCCATTGGTGATAATACCCAGAGATGTGCCAAAGATCTCCACACGATTGAATTCAAAAGTCTCGGCGAATTCAGCAATCTTTTCAAGGCGTTCTTCAACAATGGGATGGCGGCCACGCGCATTAGCAGGAACCATGACATATTTGGCGTGATTTCGCGGATATTTGCCTGGTTCTGGACCCTGATAACGATCAGGTCCCACTTCAACAAGGGTACTGGTATGGCAAATACGTGTCGTGGGACGAAAGAGCACCGGGGTGTCGAATTTTTCGCTAAGCTCAAAGGCCGCCGACATCATATCTTTTGCTTCCTGACTATCAGCAGGATCAAGACAAGGGATGCGCGCAAATTTTGCATAATTGCGATTATCCTGTTCGTTCTGTGAGGAGTGCATCGATGGATCATCTGCAGTCACGATCACCAAGCCCGCTTCCATCCCCGTGAAGGCGGCATAGAAAAGGGAATCGGCTGCCACATTCACACCAACGTGCTTCATTGTGGCAAGGGCACGCTTGCCTGCATAGGCTGCGCCAACGGCCACATCGAGAGCGACTTTTTCATTTGGCGCCCACTCAGCATAAACACCAGGCATTTTTGCAAACACCTCTAATATCTCCGTACTGGGTGTGCCAGGATAGCCAGATGCAACTTCTACGCCAGCCTCCCAAGCCCCCCGAGCAATGGCTTCGTTACCAGAGAGCAGGCGCTTTACAAGTTCTTCTGTCATTTAGTCTCCTAGGGGAAGATGAATTATTAATAAAGAAAATCAAGGAAATAAAGTCTATCATCTGGAGCGAAAAACAAAAATGACCGTACTTCTTGTTTCAAGGGTGTCAAAATTAACAAAACAGGCTCCGCCCTTCAAAAGGACAGAGCCTGTGTGTTTTTTCTTTTCATAACTCTTTCAAAAAAGCTTTTAGCGCGTATTACGGACGAGGAAATCCTCCCGCCCACAGCTTTTGGATGCCTTCTCGAGCACTTCGTCGCTACATTCTCGCGGTGTGCCATCCTTTTCATAACATACAAAGATTTCCTTCAAGAAACGCCCGGAGCCAGAGCAGTAAATGGCGAAAGAATCTTCACTGAATTCTGAATTGAATTCGATAAAATCATCCTTCAGGCTCTCTGCATCGGCGCGGAATGGCTCCAGTGGCGAATCATAACTAGGTGGAATGACCAAATATTCCTTGACCGCCTGACTCCAGAGCAAATAGCTTTCAGGGCTGAGACCAGTGCAGGTACCGTGTTTCTCCCATTCGTGGTCGAAAAGTTTTTCGCTGGGATACAGGCCCGCAAACTCATCTTTGAGATCGTAGGGCAACTCTTCTGTCGAGCAGTAGCTGGGCCAACCATTTTCATATTGAGGCCAAAGACCGTGCAGCACAAAATCGAGTTGCTTGCCGATCGAGCATTGCTGTTCATCTTGATAACCGGTGGATTCGCAATAATCCGGTGACCACGAGAGCGCCATGACATAATAGTCGAAATCGCCATCAGCTTCTTCAAGCATTGCCGCCTCTACAGGTCTTTCCGTTGGCGGTATCAGTGTCTCTGTGGGCATAACGGGCGTTTCCGTTAGATCGGCAACTTCTTCTGTTTCTGTAGATATGACAGGCAGATCATTCTCTTCAACCGTTTCGGTTAATGTGGGTATTACTTCGGTGTCTGCGGGCGCTACATTTTCGTCGTCTGCGAAAAATTGATATAGACTAATGGCAACGATAATGACGATCAAAATCGTTCGCAGGGTTTTCTTTTGCATAAAGTTTTTTTCTCCTGAGTTATTTAATAACGGCTCTTTCTACCTTTGCAATCGCATCCAAAATGCGCTCTTTGTGATTGAGCAGCATGTCTAATTTATCCATTTCGTGAACAGAGAAATATCCATAATCTGTTGTTTCCTCACTCAAGCCAAGCTCTCCGCCAATGATTTCCCCTTCAAAGGAAAAAGCAATAACATGGGCTTTATTCCCATCTGGATATTCGACCAACCGATTC
The DNA here is from genome assembly GCA_964581545.1 of uncultured Anaerolineaceae bacterium. Lineage (GTDB taxonomy): Bacteria > Chloroflexota > Anaerolineae > Anaerolineales > Villigracilaceae > Desulfolinea. The sequence goes on along the minus strand of CAZOOX010000084.1, from coordinate 1,171 downwards.
GGATCACTATAAACACCTACCAAACGAGTCACACGGATATTTAGGCCTGTTTCCTCGCAAACCTCGCGGATGCAAGTTTCTTCCACTCTTTCGCCCGGGTCTACACCACCGCTTGGAAGACACCATTGTCCATTATCCGCTCGTTGCGTGAGCAACACTTTTTGTCTGGTCTCGTTAAAGATGATCGCCGAGCAACCAAGGCGAATTTTGCCTTCGCGCGCAATTCTATCTCCATGATGGACAGTGGTAAGTTTTGGCATATTTATTCCTTATTGAAATCTAGGGTCTTCCTCATTCCAAACAAATTTCCCTGATTGTAGATCACTCAGCGCTTCCTGAATTTCTTCGCGCGTATTCATCACAAAAGGACCGTAGGGCACAATATCTTCTTTAATCGGTGCGCCTGCAATTAGCATCAGACGCACGGATTTATCCGTGGTTTTGACTTGAAAGCCCTCGTCATTGCTGAAGAAAACCATACTTGTTGTATCTACGGGTCTTTCTTCAGCACCGAAGAAGCCGCTTCCCTCGAAAACGTAGGCAATAACGGTATGTCCGCTGGGGATCGGGTAAACAAATTGAGAATCGGGAGCAAGCTCAAGGTCAAGGTAGATCGGTTCAATAGCGATTTCGGTGACGGGACCTCGTATCCCGTTTATCTCTCCGGCAACAAGCCGAATGGTTACTCCATCCTGCTTCACTACGGGAATTGTTGACGCTGAAAATTCCTGATAGCGGGGTTGGCTCCACTTAAGCGAAGAAGGTAAATTTACCCAAAGCTGGAAGCCGTAGATATTACCGCTTTCCCCACGACGAGGCAACTCCTCGTGCATGATCCCCCCACCGGATGTCATCCACTGCACACCACCGGGACCGATCAGGCCGGCGTTCCCCAAACTATCACGATGATGAACGGAGCCATCCAGCATATAGGTAACAGTCTCTATGCCACGATGAGGGTGCATCGGGAAGCCGCGAATAGGGCCCTCTGCAGGGTTATTAAAAGCAAAATGGTCAAAAAGCAAAAAAGGGTCGTGCAAATCTGAAGCTTTCGGGGCAAGCGAACGCTGAAGCAGCACGCCCGCACCTTCGATAACCATTTGGGGTTCAATAATTTCTTTGACACCTTATTTTTGCGCCCATAGAGACTGTTTCTATTGCTTTTAGAGAC
>CAZOOX010000083.1:0-16503 GCA_964581545.1 uncultured Anaerolineaceae bacterium | reverse complement strand
GGTGGAACCAATATTTATTCCACTGCCATAGGCAGTGGTTTTAGACACAATAAAATTCAGGAGAAAAACTTGAAAGTTTCACGCAATTATTCATTCCTTTTTATCGTTGCAGGCATCATTATTGCTCTCGATCAATGGACAAAAGATCTTGTCCGCAGCAACATCCCCTCTGGCGGCACATGGCTGCCCGAAAACTGGGTACATCTTGGGGATTATATGCGCATCGTCCACTGGCATAATACCGGCGCAGCTTTTGGAATCTTCCAGGGCATTCCTCAAGTATTCACCTTTCTTGCCATCTTTGTCGCTATTGCCATCATCTGGTTTTATCGTGAGATCGAGCCAGGAGACTGGTTTTTACGTCTTGCCCTCGCCATGCAATTAGGCGGCGCTGTTGGCAACCTCACCGACCGTCTACTTTTCGAAGGTGTTGTTACCGATTGGATATCTGTTGGGAATTTCGCCGTTTTCAACGTAGCGGATGCCAGCATCAGCGTCGGGACAGGAATCATGTTGCTCGGCATTTGGGTGATGGAGAAACGTGAGCAAGCCCAAAAGAAGAGTGATTCCGAAAATGGATTGGAAACGGAATCGCCCTTGGGGACAGAGGATCCCGTTTAATGAACGATAGATTAGTCGAACTGGAATATACCAATAAAAAAGAATCCCGTCTCGATCATTTTCTCGTCGAGGAACTGTCCGAATTCACCCGCACACGTTTGCAAGGTCTTATCGCAGAAGGGATGGTCACCGTCAATGGGAAAATTGCCAAAAAGAACGGATTAAAACTCTCTCAAGACATGTTGATCAATATTCGTATCCCTGCTGCAAAAGAAACTGAACTGATCCCGGAAAATATTCCCCTCGACATTCTCTTTGAAAACGACGATGTGCTGGTCATCAACAAGGCCGCCGACATGGTTGTTCACCCCTCCGCCGGACACTCAACGGGGACGCTTGTCCATGCTGCGCTTGCACACGCCCCGGAAATGGAAGGCATTGGCGGAGAAATTCGCCCTGGCGTTGTGCATCGATTGGACAAGGATACTTCGGGCATCATTATCATGGCTAAAAATGATAGCGCTATGCAATGGTTACAAGGGCAATTTATGGAGCGCTCTGTAAAAAAGGGTTATTTGGCATTGGTCGATGGTGCACCTCCCACCCCAACGGGACGGGTCGAAGCACCTATCGGGCGTGACCCAGCTCATCGCAAAAAAATGGCTGTTCTTTCGCCTGGCAAAGGACGCGAAGCGATCAGTGAATATAAGACCCTCGAAAGTTTCGACGACCATACTTTGCTCGAAGTGTCTATTTTGACAGGACGCACGCACCAGATCCGTTTGCATTGCGCCTTTATTGGTGCGCCCGTTGTTGGAGACACCTTATACGGTCGCCGAAAGCAAAAGGTGAAAGTGCCTCGCCAGTTTTTGCACGCTGCCCATTTGACGATCACTCTGCCAAACGAGATTGAGCCACACACATTTGAAGCTGCACTTCCTGAAGAGTTGGAAAGTGTTTTAGAAGAGTTAAGAAGGCAATAAGGAACAAGTAATTAGGAAAAAGGAAATGAGTGAGCGCGGATTTGAAGGCCTCATAGTTTGGCAAAAATCGCATCGTTTGATGTTAAATATTCATCGTCAATTGATTCCCTTGCTCCCGAAAGAAGAGCGTTTTGGGTTGAGTGATCAAACTCGTCGTTCATCTAAAAGTGTGGGAGCAAATATCGCAGAAGGCTATGGGCGTTTTTATTACGGCGATAATATCCGCTTTTGTTACAATGCACGCGGCTCACTGGATGAAACTGTAAACCATTTACGCGTCGCGTTGGATTTGGGCTATTGCTCTGATGAACTTTATCGCGATTATCGCAAAGAAACTGATGAAATCCGCAAGATGTTGAACGGCTATATTGCGTGGCTAAAAAAACAAAAAACTGGTGCAAAAGAACCCGGTGCTAATCTCTATTTACGAGAACTCCCTTCCGACTATCTAATTGAAGACCCCACAGTCGAATAACATCTTATCAACTCATCCCTTTTTTACTTTTTTCTCTTTTTATTTATATTTCTATCCTAAAGGCTCTACATGGAAAATAAGACTTTATCAAAATTCGGCATCTGGCTTCTTGCCATTCGCCCCAAAACACTCCCTGCTGCTGGCGCAGGTGTGATTACCGGAACAGCACTGGCTTTTTACGATGGCGCCTTTTCCTTTTTCCCTGCTTTAGCTGCTTTTATTGGCGCGATACTACTTCAGATCGGCAGCAATCTCGCCAATGATGTTTATGATTATCTTCGTGGTGCTGAGAGCAAAGAGCGACTTGGCCCCATGCGCGTTACGCAGGCAGGGCTGCTCACCCCAAAAGAAGTACAAAGGGGCATGTGGATCACATTCGCTCTTGCCGCTCTCATTGGTGTCTATCTCATCATCGTGGCAGGATGGGCAATTTTACTGATCGGGCTAACTGCCATCCTCGCGGCGATCGCTTATACCGGCCCAATTAGCGATAAAGGATTAGGCGATATTTTCGTTTTTCTCTATTTTGGAGTTGCAGCAGTTGTGGGAACATATTATGTTCAAGCCCTAAAAACCTCCCCCGCTGCCTGGTGGATGTCAATCCCCATCGGTTTACTGATCGTCAACATTCTCGTCGTCAATAATCTGCGTGATATTGATGTTGACAAAGCCGCCAACAAAATCACAATGGCGGTGCGGATGGGAATACCAGCCACACGGGTCGAATATCTAATTCTTTTAGGGATTTCCTATCTTATTCTCCCCTTCCTGATCTGGATGCATCTCGCTCCTATCTGGACACTTTTGGTTTGGCTCTCACTGCCTCTTGCTTGGAAAGTTGCTCAGACCGTCCTTAGCGAGACTGGTCGACCACTTAACGAAGCGTTGGCTGGGACAGGAAAAATCTCGTTAGTTTATAGCATCTTGTTTTTTGTGGGGATATTACTGGCAAAGTTACTTTAAAAAGAAAAGTCACGCTACAAGCGTGACCTACGTACTCGATCAAAAGGTGGTTGTGAAACCATCTTTTTTTATTCCACAAATTGCCATTTGCAGAGCCGGTGTTCAAGCCAATCTACAGTGAAATAGAGACCTAAACCAAGAAGACTCATCGCCAGAACACCCGCGTACATGGCCGGGTAATCAAAAAGGGTGCTGCCATTGAAATAGATGTAGTAACCAAGTCCACGTTGGGTAGCGAAAAGCTCGGCAATGTATAAAACAGCTACCGCCGTCCCAACCGATTGGCGAAGGGCTGTCAGAATAGCTGGCAAAGAGGCAGGTAGATAGACAAAGCGAAAGAGAGCCCGTCTGCCCGCGCCTAAACTCCGCACCGATTGGATCAGCTCTGTAGGCAAGCCAGCAGCTTGATCTCGGACAAGCACCAAGATCTGAAAGAAAAGGATCATGAAGATGATAACGATCTTAGGCAGGTCGCCGATGCCCAGAAAAAGCAAAACAATAGGCACAAGCACCACTTTGGGGATAGGATAAAGCAAGTAGATCACAGGGGAAAAAAAGCGATTGAAGCGTTTAGATTGTCCTAAAATAAGCCCCGCAGGAGCGGCAAGAGCAACAGAAAGAAACATACTTGCCATTACGCGCCAAAGACTTGCCGCTGCATGTTCGAGCATCTTTCCATTGAAGATTTCTTTGAAGAAAACTTGAATTACCAGGATAGGCGAAGGGAGAATATTGCGATCAACAATAAGGGCCGAAATTTGCCAAAACAAGAGGATTGCCAATGATGCAAAAAAAACATCTCGCTTTTTCATGCTTTTTCCATCCTTTGGCGCAGATCCTGGCAAAGCTCGGTATAGGCTTCGCTGTCACGATAGTCTTCTTTCCCGGCATTTGGATTGTCGATAATCAGTGGTTCTGTATTTGGCGGGTTACCTAGAAGAAGAATTTTATTTCCCATTATCGCGGCTTCTTCAATGGCATGCGTGACCATTAAGAGGGTTAGACTTTTCTCGGCACAAAGTTTAAGCGTTAGATTTTGCAAGTCGGCGCGGGTAAGAGCATCAAGAGATGAAAATGACTCATCCATCAGGAGCAGGTCCGGGTTAAGGATCAATGTTCGGGCAATGGCTGTCCGTTGACGTTGTCCGCCAGAAATTTGGGCTGGGTATTTATCGGTTAATGTGTCCAGCCGAAGTTCTTTGAGCAGCGGTAGCACGTCAAAATTCACGGGCGTTTCGCCACGCGGTGCGTGGATCCCATCTGCCCCATAAAAACCACGGACACGCAATCCCAGCTCAACATTTTCTCGGACTGTCGCCCAGGGCAATAATCCATATTCTTGCAAAATCAATCCTGAATGGGGACGAGGGCGGGTAATTTTCTCTCCATCTATAAGCAATTCTCCTGACGTGGGAAAACGCAAGCCTGCGAGAATATATAGCAAGGTCGTTTTTCCGCAGCCCGAAGGACCAAGCAATGCCCACCGCTCGCCATGCTGAACTTGCCAGTTGAAGTTTTGAAAGACAGGGGCTGTGTTTTCGTAGGAAAAATTAAGATCGTCGAGAGTAATCATCATAAAAAAAGAGGCTGGGGATTGCCCAGCCTCTTGATTGTATCTTAAGTGTATGCTTTAGGGTAAGAAACTGTCGTCAACAGCATCTTCGTAGGGGATATCGACAGATAAAAGACCTTTTGCTTGTGCCCAGGCAAGGGTATCTTCCCATTCAGCTTCAGTGTAAATGCCATTGGGGAAAGGAGGAATAACATAACCTTCAAGCAAAGGCGGGGGGACAAGTTGTCTCTCTGCCAAAACATAGCGATATTCTGCTGGCTCGTTTGCCAAGAAGGCTACCGCTATATCAATCACTTCAAGAAAATTGCGAATAGCGTCAGGATTTTCTTCGATCATCTTTTTGCTGAAAACATAGACACTGGCACCATATTCCGGGCTTTGGCTATCATCGAGGATAATCGTTGCACCTTGAGAAACGGCTAAAGAAGCAAGGGGGTCGGGTAAAACGGCTGCTTTAAGTTCGCCAGAGCCTAATAAAGCCATGCGATCTGGAATTTTGGGCACAGCAATGGTTTGGATTTCATCAGCATCAAATCCTTCTTTTTCAAGAAGGCGATCAGTGACGTATTCGATAATTGTCCCTTCGGAAATGCCGATTTCAACGCCCTTAAGATCGGCAGGGGTGGCGATGCCGCTATCTTTTGCTGCAAGGATGAAGAAATGCCCTGTATCTGCGGTTGGTCTTTGAGCATAGCGCACGATTTGCATTTGTATTTCTTCTTTATTGAAGAAAGCAACGGTCAAACCGTCAGTGACCATGCCATCTGCCTGCCCGGAGGCAACCATCTGGCTCAGCTCAGGAGCAGAAGAAACAGGAATTAGCTCAACATTTAAGTCGTAGCTTTTAAAAAGCGCTTCTTCTTGAGCAAGGAAAAGCGGAAGCGTATCAACAATCGGAAGCACAGCAATCCTGAGTGTAGGATATTCCGTGCTTTCTACTGCTTCTTCGCTCTCAATTTCACCAGTTTCAGGATCAACACTAACTTCGCCAAAAACCGGGGGAGCTACTTCAGTTTTCGGAGCGCAAGCCCCTAAAATAAGACTGAGGGAAAGCACAAGGGCAATCCCTAAAAGGGTAATACGTTTCATTTTATAGACCTCTCTATATATTTTATTTTGCAGAACACATAATCGTGTTACGCAATTATTTTTCATCTAAGGCTGCAATTCTTTCTTCTGAAACACCAACACTTCGCAAAAGCAAGCTCCGCAAAGCAGGAGTCGCACGTTCAGGGTCGGGGCTGCCCGTGTATACCCAGCGCAAAACGACTTCGTTTAATGCACCCATCCATGCTCGTGCAGCAACTTCCGTATCAATTTCTGCGATACTGCCATCTGCAACTGCCTGGTCAAGATATTGTTGAATGATCTGTGCAAAGTGATCGTTGATCTCACGCCTTTTTTCTTCAAAGGCCTCCCCTAACCCTACCGCCTGAACGAGGGCGATCTTTGCCAAAGCTCGATGTTGCCCAAAAGTCTGCATACAGATTTTGATCGCTGCATCTACTCTTTGCAGACCATGTTCTTCCCTTTCTATCGTGGCACGCAAACGTCCTTCAAGCAGTTTGGTAAATTTATCGATCAACGCAAAAAAAATGTAATTCTTGCTAGGGAAATGATGATAAACGCCACCTTTCGAAGTTTTTGAAGCTGCAACGATCTCATCCATACGCGCATCATGATAGCCTTTGTCTGCAAAGACATCGGCAGCGGCATCAAGAATGCGAGAGCGGGTTTCGTCAGATAATGTTGTCATAAAACCATTCAGACCGACCAGTCGGTCTAGTCAGTCCGAGATAATACCATAAGGGGAAAAAGAAGGCAAGAAATTTCTTTGCGGGGGAGCACTCAGATTTTGTAGAATTCTCGTATTCACACTTCTCGCCCCATCCCCCAGCCCCTTCCCCGACAAGCAGGGAAGGGGAGTTCTCCCATTTTGGGAGAGGGGTAGGGTGAGGGTGCGAAGGTCAGGGTGAGGGAAAGGTCTGCGAGAAATCAACACCTTTTTCAGACTCTACACATCTTGAGTGCTCCCGTGCAACGCACTCCTTATATTTAACATTGTCTTTGCGGTAAAATGAGCAGCACAAATTCTTCGACGAAATCGTATTCAAAGGAGCATCCATGACAATAGTCGACCTGCGTTCAGATACTGTTACTCAACCCACCCCCGCCATGCGAGAAGCGATGGCAAAAGCCAAGGTCGGTGACGATGTATACGGCGAAGACAGCACGGTTAATCATCTACAGGAGATGGCAGCCGAAATGCTTGGCAAAGAAGCCGGGCTATTCCTCCCCTCTGGCACAATGGGAAACTTGATCGCAGTTCTCACTCATTGCGGGCGTGGTGATGAGGTCATTCTCGGCAATCAGGCACATATTTTTCGCTACGAAGCAGGTGGCATCTCTGCATTGGGAGGCGTTCACTCACATCAAATTCCCAATCAAAAAGACGGAAGCCTATTGCTTGAGGATATAGAAGATGCAATCCGCTGGGATGATCCCCATGAACCGATTACCAGATTAATTGCCTTGGAAAATACCCAAAATAAATGTGGAGGGGTTGCTCTTTCACAGGAATATATTGATCAGGTTGGGGGTTTTGCCAAAGAGCGTGGCCATGCCTTTCATCTGGATGGCGCACGTCTTTTCAACGCAGCAGCGGCTTCAACATCTTCTGCTCAGGAGCTTGCTGCACCTTTTGACTCCCTGACATTTTGCCTGAGCAAAGGGCTTTCTGCGCCTGTTGGCTCAGTTCTCTGCGGTTCGCACGATTTCATCAAAAAAGCACATCGGCTTCGTAAACAATTAGGCGGCGGGATGCGTCAAGCCGGGGTTCTGGCAGCAGCCGGGATCGTCGCGCTGGAGGAAATGGTAGATCGCTTGGGTCAAGACCATCTTCGGGCACGGAAGCTAGCCAAGGGACTTGCGAGCGTTTCGAGCTTAATCCTCGATGAAGGAACGCCCTACACAAATATGATCTTCATGAGTTTGGCGGAGCATAGCGAATATTCAGGAGAGAAGGTAGAGGCTTTGCTATGCGATAAATACGGAATTCGCATTGGTCTGACAGGTGCGCGCAGCTTCCGCCTGGTTTTGCATTATTGGATCAATGATGAAGATGTTGAAAAAACGACAGGTGCATTTAAAGAATTGCTTGGGTGAAAATAAAAACGAGCGGTAATTGCTCAAATCGTACTCAATATACCTCTTGCAAAAATCTATTTTTACCGTGCTCCCTGCGCCGGGGACGGCGGCTAAAGCAATTTTAGGATAGGTACTTCAGCTTTTATGCGGAGGGCACGGAAAACACGGAGAAAATCTTTTTCTCTTTCCGTATTTTAAATACTTTTCCGTGTCATCTGTGTAAATCCGTGTACAAAAAACAACGATTTATTTGGGAACAATTCTATTAAATATGACAAAAGAAAACAACAAAGAAAAATTAATGCGCAGCTTCTATATTTTGTGGGTGGGACAGTTTCTTTCTATTTTTGCATCCAGAATGACGTGGTTTGCGATCACTTTGTGGGCATGGGAATTAACCGGCACTGCAACCGCATTGGTTCTGGTTGGCGTTGCTTATTCTTTGCCCGGAGCAATTTTTAGCCCCTTTGCAGGTGCGTTGATCGATCGCTGGAATCGCAAACTGATCATTATGTTTTCTGATTTTTCAGCAGCCTTATCCACTTTTGTTTTGCTTATCCTTTTTGCTACAGATAGCATTGAGATCTGGCACCTTTATTTGGCCGGTGCTTTCGCAGGGATTTTCGGATCGTTCCAATATCCTGCTTATGCTTCTGTTATCACTACGATGGTTCCCAAAGAGCAGTATTCGCGTGCCAATTCTTTGCGCTCTGTGATTGATTCTGCTTCAGGGATCGGTGCCCCATTGTTGGCAGGTGTGCTGATCACTTTCCTCGAAATTAGCGGTATTATGATCATTGACCTGATCACCTTCTTTATAGCTTTGGGTACAATTTTGGCTATAAAAATTCCCCAGCCAAAAGAAAGTAATGAGGGGAGCAAAGGCAAAGGCAGTGTTTGGTCAGAAACACTTCAAGGGCTAAAGTATATTCGTGCACGAGAAAGCCTTTTCGCTATTTTTTTATTATTCGCTTTTTCAAATATCGCTTCTGCCTTCACCTTCCCGATGATGAACCCCATGATATTAGCAAAAACAGGCAGCGACTCTGTTATTCTCGGTACAATAAGGTCAGTGAGTTCTGCTGGTTTTCTGGCAGGCGGATTGATCACCAGTATCTGGGCAGGGCCGAAAAAGCGAATTCATGGTGTTAATATCAGCTTCATCTTGTGGGGGCTTTTAGGCGCATTCATATTTGGCTCAGGGTGGACGATGACAGCATGGATCATCGGAGCCTTTTTTATGAGCATTTTCAACCCGATGATCAACAGTCTCTATATTGCCATTCTTCAGGCCAAAATAGAACCTGACTTGCAAGGTCGCATTTTTGGTTTGGAAAATTCTATTTCAACGATCACCTATCCCTTAGGGCAAATTATCGCAGGCTTCGCAGTTGACACTTTCTTGGAGCCTGCGTTACTCTCTGGAGGAAGCCTTGCAAATAGCTTTGGAAAAATAGCAGGAACAGGCCCAGGAGCAGGGATGGGATTAACTATCCTAATAGGAGGCATACTCGCTATTATTACAGGAGTAGCTGGTTATGCTATTAGATCCATTCGAGAAATCGAAATACTTTTACCCGATCATGAGAATTTAGCAACTTCTTCATAAATAACAAGGAAAACATGGAAAATTACACAACCTTACTTATTTTTATCGTTGGTTTTGGCGTTCTGGCATTGGCATCAAAAGAAATTGGTGCCTTTTTTACCCGCTATAACCTCCCGCTGATCAGCGGCTTTCTTTTTGCCGGTATTTTAGTTGGCCCCTATATGCTAGGCATGATGCCCAACGAAGCAATCGAAAAGCTCCGTTTTGTAGATGAAATCTCGCTTGCCTTTATTGCGTTTTCTGCGGGGAGTGAGCTTTATCTAAAAGAATTGCGCAGCCGCTTCAAAAGCATTACCTGGGTCACAACAGGTTTGGTTTTATCAACTTCCTTTCTGGGCACTCTGGCATTTTTCTTCCTCACACAATATATCCCCTTTACACAAGGGATGTCTGTAACCAGCCGCGTCGCTGTTTCTGTTTTGGTTGGCGCAATTTTAGTTGCTCGTTCTCCTTCTTCTGCCATTGCCATTGTCAATGAATTACGCGCAAAAGGGGCTTTTACCCAAACCATGCTCGGTGTCACTGTCATCACCGATGTGGTTGTGATCCTCCTCTTTGCCTTCAATTCAGAAATTGCATCGGCACTACTTTCTAACCTGAGCGTTAATACTACTTTCGTAGCTCTTCTCTTCGGAGAATTGGCACTATCCATTTTGTTAGGCTATCTTCTAGGCAAAACAATACATCATATTCTTCATTTTAAAATAGGGCGCATCTATAAAGGGATAGCGCTTCTTATCCTTGGTTATTCAGTCTTTCTCAGCGCAAGCTTTGTCCGCCACTATAGCCATGAAAACATTGGCATAGAGATTCTCCTTGAGCCTTTGCTCATCTGCATGGTTGCCAGTTTCTATGTTATCAACATGACACCACACCGTGACCAGATGAGCGAAATATTACACGATATCAGTGCGCCAATTTATATCGCCTTTTTTACTCTTACTGGCGCATCACTCGCTTTAGACGTGTTAGCAAAAACATGGCAAATAGCCTTAATTCTCTTCTTCATTCGGCTTATCTCAATTTTTATTGGCTCTTTTGCAGGTGGAGCTATCGCCCGCGACCCACTAAAACACAACACTCTGGGTTGGATGGCTTACGCTACACAAGCAGGCGTCGGCTTGGGATTAGCGAAAGAAGTCGCCGTAGAATTCCCGCAATTTGGGCTTGATTTTGCCACCATCATTATTGCCGTGATTGTGCTAAACCAAATAACAGGCCCGCCGCTAGCAAAATGGGTAATCACCCATTTAGGCGAAAGCCACCAGCGCGGAAAAACCACCTTCGATGGCATGCGTGATGCCTTCATCTTTGGTACCGACGACCAAGCCCTCGCCGTTGCGCGTTTGCTCAAAGCAAAAGATTGGCAAGTCAAATGGATTTGTACCGATAAGACTTGTGCAATGGCTCCCCATAGCCCCGAAGACCCGCTCACCATCTTGCCCGAACTCAATCTGACGAATCTTGAAAATATAGATGCCTCTAAAGCCGACGCTATCATAGCCATGCTTTCAGATGAAGAGAACTACAAAATCTGTGAGCTTTTCTACGAGCACTACGGCACAAAAACCATCGTTGTCCGCCTGAACGATCTTGCCAACCGCGAGCGTTTCCAAAAATTGGGCGTGCTTACAGTTTATCCTGGTACTGCTACAGCAAGATTATTGGATCAGTTCGCCCGTAAACCGGATACCGCCTCCCTGCTCTTGGGAGCAGATTCCAAACACAGGATCCGTGAGATATACGTCCGTGACCCGAACTTGCACGGCATCCCTCTACGTGATCTGCGCCTCCCAACAGAGACCCTGATCGTCGCCATACATCGTGGCACCAACGACATCGTCTCGCACGGATACACTCGTCTGCGCCTCGGTGATCGGGTAACGATCATCGGCCCGCCAGATGATATAGAAGAAGTCAGACTTAAGTTGGAGGTTTAAGAACAAAACCTGACAGATCAAAAGGACCTGTCAGGTTTTTATTTTAACGGTAGCAAGCCCAAATCAAGAGCGAGCCGAGAATTTTATTCTCTCCTATATTCGCCTTTAACAACTAAAGTCCGCTCACCATCATCTCCCGCTTCGTAGATTTCGTATAGCAATTCAATTGGCATTACTTTATCCAACATCCCTTGAGCGGGACAATAACGATCTGCTGAGAGTTGAATTGCACGGCGAACAGCTTTTTCGTCTATATTTTTGCCAGTCAGGTCGTAGGTTATTGCCGATTTTACGAAAACTCTGGGGTGTGTTTCTGCCTGATCGGCATGAACGTGAACTTCGTAAGCGGTGATCTCCTGACGTTTTTTACGCAAGATCGAGATAACATCCATTGCCGTGCAACCAGCCAAAGAGATCGCCATTAATTCCATTGGTTTGAAACCATCATTTTCACCGCCAACAGCGGGAACAGTGCCCAGCGGCACGGTAAAAGCAGATTCGGATGTTCCGGCAAAGCTCATGCCATGATCCCAAATTACTTTTGCGTCCATTATTTTCTCCTTAAATTTACTGCTCAATAACTGGCGTGACGTGTTTCTCTAGCATTGCCTTAGAAATCGCACCTGTCCAGGCAAGGCGCACGGTACCTTCGCGGTCAATGACGAAAGATGTTGGCAAAGAGAAAGAGCTAAATGCCTCGCCTGCTTTGCCCTGCTCATCAATCCAGATCGGGTAAGTAACATCCGTTGTCTTGATATAACTTTCGACTGTTTCCGGCTTTTCTTGTGAATCAACGCCTAAAATAACGAAGCCATCTGCACGATGTTCCTCGTAGTATTCTTGCAAAACAGGCAATTCTGCTTTGCAGGGAGGACACCAAGTTGCCCATAAGTTAAGCAGAACAACCTGTCCATGATAATCTGTTAGCGATTCCGGCTCGCCAGCCAAATTCTCCAGCGCTAATTCAGGGGCGGCAAAATCCACTTCCATGGGCATGGATGAATATTCTTCTGGCGCTCCCTCTCTGCTTGCTGTCGATTCCGCTTTTGGCATCAACAAAAGTGCGGCGACACCAATGAGCACGATCCCCAAGCCCATCGTGATAAGCCCAACAGGAGGGGGATTTTTTTGTTTGGCTATTCTATTCTTGCTGCGGCGATGCTTATTATTTATTGACATTTAATTTACTCACTACAGATAGAAAGAATCCGAGCCTTAGGATGACCCGGATTCTTTTTTCTTGATCTATAAACCAAGCAAACGATCAATTTTTGGACGGTCAAAGCCGATAATCATCTTGCTACCGATTTGGATTTGGGGTACGCCCTGTTGACCGCTACGCTTTACCATATCTCGGGCTGCTGCCTGGTCTCGTGAGACATCCACCTCCCTAAAGGAGATTTGTTTCTCACGAAAATACTTCTTGGCTTTTTTACAGTAGGTACATGTCGGCGTGGAAAACATAATTACACGCGGGTATTTCTTTTTCTCTGCCATATTTAGTCTATATACCTGTAATGCGTTTTAATTCTGCAAGCATATTGCTTTCGGGGACTGCGCCAGTGATGTTGGCAGCACCATCATTAATGGTTGTCTGCGGAACACCGCTAACACTATATTTATTCGATAATTCCTGGAATTCTGTGGCTTCGACCATCTCAGCCTGAACCATGGGGCTTTCCATTGCCAATTGGTGGGCGAGCGTCACGGCTCGCGGGCAGTATGGTCAGGTAGGGGTGACAAATACTTGCAATAAGACAGGCTCTGTCAATCCTTTGAGAAAATCGCGCGTATCTTGCGTAAGCCCAGAGTCACGCCCTGCGACAAGCAAAATATCCTGGATCAGGGAGGTAAACTCATGCCCAGAGGGAATACCCGCATAGCGGATGCCATAGTCGGATACTGTCTCGCCATCTTTTGCGGCAAGAACGGTGCCAGGCGCTTTGTCTACGTTGAATTTTTCTGCAAGGTCTGCATCGTCATCAAGATCATAAACTTCAATGCTCAGTTTCTCTGAAATCTCAGCAACTTCTTGAAGAAGTTGTTGTGTATCAGCACAATGACTGCATCCTTCTTTTTGTCCAAAAAATATGATCTGGACAGCTTCTTTCATGGGAGCAAAAGCTTCTTCTATTTGCTTCACCACATCTTCGTTCAATAGCTTTGCCATAAAAATCTCCTTCTTATTTTTTTTAGTGTACCAAGTTTAGATGTACACATCTCATGAAAAGTTACATTTTCTATGCTTGCTTTCTCTCTTCAATAAAATCGTCCAAGTTCAGGCGGTGGAAGAGGCGTTCGCGTACATCCAAGGGGATTACTGTTTTTTCTGAAGTTTCATGATAAAGGTAGATTGTTTTCTTAAGAGTATCTACTACAACGCGACAATCATTACAAGCGGCAACGTGGCTCTCAATTTCTTCACATAAGGCATCCCCCAAAACACCGTCAACATATTCAGATAAGGATTCCAATAATGCACCACAATTAAGATGTTTTTTCATCCTCTTCTCTCCTCATCCAATCGTTCTCCATAATAGACCGAAAGCATTTCACGTAATTGCAAACGAGCGCGTAAAAGCCTTGTTTTCACAGCTGATTCACTGATACTAAGAGCTTCGCTTGTCTCGGTAATGGATAATTTTTCAATATCACGCAAAATAAAAACTACGCGCAGTTTTTCTGATAGTTCTTGTATCGCTTTGTCCAAATAATTTTGTGCTTCAGAAGAGACAAGCTCACTCTCTGGTAGACAGCACCAATCAGAAAATTGGGTTAATAGAAGCTCATCATCTCCATCGCCTTCAGCATTTGATGCAAAATCAAACTCTGGTTTTCTGCGTCGGATCAACATAAGAGATTCGTTGACCGCAATTCTATAAAGCCATGTAGAGATGCTGGAGCGCCCTTCAAATTTTGGAAGCGCCTGAATTGCTTTCAAAAATGTGTTTTGAAGTACATCCTCCGCATCTTGCGAATTTGCGAGCATCTTCAAACCCAAACGATAAATTTTTGTAGAATGCGCATCCACAAGACGAGCAATTTCTGCCCGATCCCCGGAACGTAACAAGTCTAAAGAAAACTCTTGTTGACTCTCTTTATCCATTTAGATATTTCCTTCGCTAAAAAGTTACATTACGACCATCTCATCCAGATTCTTCAAGAGTATAACGCAATCTTATAAAAGAAAACTTGTACAAAAGGCTTCTTTTCCCCTTACAATGCTCCGCATTTGCAAAAAAAAAGAATGAACAAAAGCCCCGAAAATATTATAAAGAGCGTCATATTTTAGTAATGATAAATGTCGAAGCCTTTGGGAAATTTGCCACTAGCAAAGGTTTTCTCAAAACGATATTATCGAAAGAGTATGAGTGTAGAATTTGAGAATATCCCCCTTTTCAAAGGGCTTAGCCCCAAAATGCTTGAGATCATTACACCCTTGTTTGAGCCTTGCACCTGTCACGAAGGCATTATTTTTAAACAAGGCGATCCGGCGATTCACTTATACCTTGTTCTTGAAGGTGGGGTAGATATTCTTTATAAGCCCTATGATACTCCCGAAATAAAGGTCACAAGTGTAGGGCCCGGGGAAATTTTTGGTTGGTCTGCCATCGCAGGCAACGCAACGTATACCTCTGGAGCTACCTGCTATACCAAAACTTCGGCGGTGCGCATTCAAGGCAGCGATTTGCATAAGCTCTTTAATGAAGACCCTGAAGCGGGAGAACTTCTCATTGATCGTGTAGTAGAATCTATCCCTTCACGTTGGGAAAATGCCCACTCTCAAGTGCGTGATATACTCTCGCGAAGCATATCCAATCAGCAAGAAGCTTAGAAAGGAGCTTTATTATGGCAACAACTCCTAAACATAATCATCCCTTACATACAAAAGAAGAACACATTAAAGGTTTACTAGAGCAAGTCAGCGCATATATTGAACAATATCACGGAGGTTCGGTAGAATTCATCTCTCTTCATGAAGATATTCTTACTGTTCGCGTTGGTGGGGCCTGTCTTGGTTGTTCGCGTTTATCAGAAACCTTACAAGGATGGGTAGCGGGAACAATTCGGCAATTCTTTCCAGAAATCCAGATAGTCTCAGCAGACTAAAAAAGGAGCGTTCATTTTGAACGCTCTTTTTATTTCTCATGGTTTTGTCAGATTCTTATCTTCCTTTTATGCTAAACTCAACACAGAGCTTTATAAGTTTTTTTGCGGAGTTGCAATGGAAAAAATAATAATCTGGCTTGAAAAAATACAACCCAAAAAGAGATATACATTATTTGGTTTTTTATTTGGGCTTATCTTTCCTATTGTGGGTACTATCATAGAAGCCTTACTGGCTTCAAAAGCAATTAAGTCAATCAATTTTTATGAATTGCATTTTACCAACCCTGTACTCCTCATCGTTGATACTGCCCCAATCGTTTTGGCAATTGTCTTTCGTGCAATTGGCATGCGTGAGGAAAAACTCGCTACGATCAACCAAGCTCTGGAAGAAAAGGTTATAGAAAGAACTAGTGCGCTAGAAAAAAGCAATCAAGCTTTAGAAGTTGAAAACCTGGAGAGAAAACGTGCAGAAAGAGAAAGCTCTCGCCAAAGAAAGTATTTTCAGGCATTAATCGAAAATAGCCCTACCGCGGTTGTATTACTCGATAATGAGCAAAATATCACACATTGTAATCCGGCTTTTGAAGACCTATACGGATACAATTGCACAGAAATCGTAGGGCAAGATATAGACAAACTTATTACTACGGAAGAAACAAAAAAAGAAGCATCTGCTCTCACCGAACAAGTGATGAAGCAGCGTGTCCATAAAATCTCAAAGCGAAGGCGGAAAGACGGCTCAATTGTGGATGTAGAATTGTTCGGCGTCCCTATATTTTTGGGAGAAGAACGGGCTGGTGTCCTCGCGATATACCACGACATATCAACCCTTGTTCAAGCCCGCCAAGCCGCTGATGAAGCCAACCGAGCAAAAAGTGAATTCCTTGCAAATATGAGTCATGAGATTCGTACGCCGATGAATGGGGTAATAGGAATGCTTGACATTGCTTTAGACACAGCTCTCAGTGACGAACAAAAAGATTATCTTAGAATAGCCCAACAAAGCGCAGAGGCTTTGCTAACTTTGCTAAACGACATTCTCGACTATTCAAAAATTGAAGCAAAAAAACTTGATCTGGAAATTATCGCCTTATTTTTGCGCCCATAGAGACTGTTTCTATTGCTTTTAGAGACCTGAACGC
>CAZOOX010000082.1:13049-16511 GCA_964581545.1 uncultured Anaerolineaceae bacterium | reverse complement strand
ATTTTTTAGCGTCGAATAGAAAGGCGGTCTATGGGCGCAAAAACAAGGTATTAAACAAATTACTATAGCTGACTTCGCTTTCGACCAATACTTGTTTTGCTGCTTTTCTTGCCCTTAAGTCGCGTGCAATAAGTAGAATTTCTTCAAACTCACCATCTCTGGAGATTACTGGCGTGGAGCGAACCTCTAAAGGAACTTTGCTGCCATCTTTGTTTCTGACCTCTGTTTCGTAGAAATAAACTTCTTTTGACCCTGCTTTTCTTTGTACATAACGCTCTTGTAGCCCTTTTATATACTCAGGCGATATAAAATCGATAATTCTTCCACCTTCTGTCTCTTCTGCACTATAACCTGTAATTTCTGTCCATGCAGGGTTAACATAGATAATCTTTCCAAAAATATCTTGGGTCATAATAATATCGCGGGAACTCTTTGCTAATAAGCGATAATAATTATTTTCTTGCTGTTTTTTTGCACCGCTTTTTGCGCTCATCTTTTTCTTTTATCTTTTTTTGTAATTACTCAGGTTATGGCTTGAAGAGCCCTGAAAGGTCTTCACGAAGCCTTTTTAGACCACAATTCGTGCATTTTCAGTGCATCTTCCCAAAAAGAGCATCCTATAGAGACCCTTCGGTCTATAGGCTGAGCAGTTACTTTTTTTGCGAGTTTGCATTTATTGTACCTTGTATTCGCGGGCATTTCTATTTTAAAAACTCATGTTACGCAGTGATGAACAATAGACTGTCATTTCCCTCATCCTAACCTTCTCCCAAAGGGAGAAGGGATTAAGTCCCCTCTCCCTTCGGGAGAGGGCGGAGGGTGAGGGCAGCCCCAAAGTCTGCCAAAGACATCTTTTGCGTAACATGAGTTAAAAAATACTATTGGCACATACAAAATTTGCAAGACAGCCTTAAAGAAAAAAAGACGAGCAAAATGCTCATCTTTTACTTCTTTCTTAGAGGCGACGACGGGACTCGAACCCGTGATCAGGGTTTTGCAGACCCGTGCATTAAGTTGCTGCATATAACAGCGCATATCCAGTATTTTTGGCTGTTTTTTGAAAAAAAATGATTTAGCTGTATGTGCTTCAGGAACTTAAAAGGAAAAAGCACCTGAAAAGGTGCTTTTAGTAGAGGGTAGCGGACGTGTTCCGAACCTTTTTTGACCTATTTTTTTGGGAAATTATTATATAGCGGTATAATTATTCGAGAATCTACTTGAATTACAGAAAAAGGTCAAGAGCTTGCATCTCCTCCTATCTAGTTTTTAAAGTAATCAACTATTCGTTTTATTTTTCTGTTACTAAAAGATCTGAAAACGACATTGCTGCCGATAATCTTCTGATGGAAACTGTCTTATAGTAGGATGGAGTTGCACAAGGTCGACATAGAACGCGGTTGTCGCGGATGACTTCGCGTTCGTTGATGATCTCTTCACCACAATCCTCACAATTAACTCGTACGCCTGCACGGCTGATGATCGATTCCACTGGCTCTGTTAGCACGATCTCTTCGATAGAGAGTAGCTCTTCTGCTGGCATCTCCTGATAGCCTTTCAACATCGCATAGTAGCGACGTTTTTCGTCAGGGGCGTAATCTCGAGCACGGTCGCGCACATCTAGGCGAGGGGTTACGCGTACAGCTTCTCCCGTTTTTATGTTGATGAAGGTGGCGGCTATTTTGCCGTAATCTTCTACGCGGAGTGTTCTGTGTCTAACAGCGCAGCCTGTAACTGCTTCAACACCGGAAACAAAACAACCGTCTGTTTCTACGATCACAAGTAGCCGCTTATCTTTTCGGGGCACATCCATGTTGATTGCCGCCGACCCAGCCAAGGCCACGCGCGAGCCGAGCACTTGTCGAGGGCATAAAGCTCTATGTCGGGAGGCTGATTCCGCTAAAATTTCTTCAAGAATATTCATGTCTAGCACTCGATTTCTGCGCCTTTGCGGGCATAGTAATACCAGTTTAGGATCAGACAAGTGAAATAGTAGATCGCAAATCCATAAAGAGCGTATTCAGGGGTTCCGGCTTTGACTTGTTGACCAAAAACTCGGGGGATAATGAACGCGCCATAAGCGGCGACTGCTGCTGTCCAGCCCAAAACGGGACCTGCTTCTGAAGGTTTGAAGATGATCGGTACCATTCTGAAGGTGGAGCCATTACCGATGCCTGTGGTGATGAATAGGATCAGGAAAAGGATCAGAAAGGGAATGAAGAACTGCTCTGGCTGGTTGGATGCACTGGCTTGCTTGACATAATATGCAACGCCCAACGCCGACAAGATCATCACAACCGTATCCCACTGGGTTACTTTTGCACCGCCTAATTTGTCTGAGATCCAACCACCAACGGGACGAACAAGAGAGCCGACCAGCGGCCCAAGCCAGGCATAGGCAAAGGGATTGGGCGCATTGGGGTTAATACTGCCATCGGGGAGTTCGCCAAAGACAACGCGGATGAGCAAGGGGAAGGCGGCCGAGTAGCCAATAAAAGAGCCGAAAGTCATTGTATATAAATAAGTCATAATCCAGTTATGCTTATTGTCAAAAATGGCAAATTGTGTTTTTAGATTCTCTTTAACACTGCTAGGGACTGCTTTCATCATCAATACGGTAGAAAGAATCGTGATCGGGAGAACGATCCACATATTGATTTCCAGCCCGAGTAAGAGATAAAGTCCGAGCGCAGTTCCCGCTAAGCCAATGCCTAATAGGCCTAAAACCTTCAATAATGCTGAGAGCGTAGAGCCTAAATTGGGCGTAGCTGTTGAGAGATTGTTCATCCCAAACCAGGCAGCAACAGTAAGTACGAGCAAAATGGGAACCCAAACAAAACCCGCATTTTGGATATAAGTAACACCACCATTAACAGACAATCCTTCGCCACCCAGTGCACCAAAAAGGGAAAAAGTGACTACGAAGGGGATCAAAATCTGCATCACACTCACGCCAATATTACCCAGCCCAGCGTTCAGTCCCAACGATGCTCCCTGCATCCGTTTCGGGAAGAAAAAGCTGATATTAGACATAGACGAAGAAAAATTTCCGCCGCCCAAACCAGAAAGTGCCGCTAAAATTGCGAAAGTTGTAAAATGCGTATTGATATCTTGTAAGGCAAATCCTAAGCCTAGGGCTGGTGCGATCAGCAAAGCAGTTGTGAGCGCAATCACATTTCTGCCACCCGCAATCGCAATTAAGAAAGAGTTAGGAATACGAAAAGTCGCTCCTGCCAACCCTGCAATTGCCGATAAAGTGAATAATTGCACTGTATCAAAAGGAAAACCCATATTTTTCATCTGGACGGTCACAACGCTCCAGCACAGCCAAACGGCAAAACCCATCAATAAACTGGGGATGGATATCCAAAGATTACGATTGGCGATCTTTTTCCCTGTTGAATTCCAGAACGCTTCGTCTTCAACGTCCCATTTTTCAATATAACTTGACATTTTTTCTCCTTT
>CAZOOX010000082.1:11478-12949 GCA_964581545.1 uncultured Anaerolineaceae bacterium | reverse complement strand
ACTTCAATACGAGTGTCCTTTTGAGAGATTTTTCGTACAACAAGAGCCATCCAAACCAGACAAGCCATTGTGATGAAGAAGAAGAATATCCAGGTGGTTGTCCACAGACCAATAGATTTCAACAAACGCCCAAATATAATCGGGGAGACAAATCCACCCAAGCCGCCCACCACACCAACGATGCCGCCGACCACGCCAACTTCTGAGGGGAAGTATTCGGGAATAAACTTATAAACACCGGCTTTGCCAATTCCCATTGCGATACCAATAACAAATACAAGGAACGTGAATATCCACACATTGGCTTGGAAGTAGATATGAGTCACGCCGCTGGCCAGCAGTTCTTTTTTAGCAACCTGATCGCCAACTTCTACGTTGGATTCTTGCCAAGTGTTGAGCTTGGGCAGCAAAATTAAGGCATCATTTGCATATTCAACTTCTACTTTGGGGATTAGGGAGTAAGTTACATCATCAACCTGGATTTCGGTGTCGGTAACGGCGGTAACGGTGCCAGAACGTTTTGCCATCACGCCACTACCGGGAGATTCGATTTCCATCTTCGGGAAAAATAAGAGGAAGCTACAAACCGCAATGATCGCGAAGACCCAATACATCACAGCGCGTGCACCAAACTTGTCTGATAAAACACCGCCTAATGCCCGGATAACCCCGGATGGAAGAGAGAAGATCGAGGTCAGCATCCCTGCCATCACTATGCTCATTGCATAAACATTGACATAGTAAGGAACCAGCCATTGCGCTAATGCAACGAATCCACCAAAGACCAGAAAGTAGTAAAGGCCAAAGCGCCAAACACGTACTTCTTTGAGCGGCGCCAACATCTGAATGATGGTGCGTTGACCGTTTGCGGCTTTACGATTTGTTGTGAATATATAGAAAATGACCGCCATAATTACTAATGCGACAGCATAATAAGCGGGGAGTTTGCGCCAATTATCAAGATGTTCGCCATTATTGGTCAACCAACGAAGGAGGCTTGGTGCCCCCATGGTCGTTAGTGCAGCGCCGGCATTGCCTGCGCCAAAAATACCCAAGGCTGTGCCCTGTTTTTCTTTTGAGAACCAAACTGAGCTGAAGGCAATACCTACAGCAAAGGATGTTCCGGTCATACCGAAGCCCAGGCTGTAGAGCATATATTCGTTATAGGAGTTGGCTTGCCCGAGCATGAACATGGGAATGGCGCTGAAGAGCATCAGCAGGGTATAAACGGGGCGTCCACCGAACTTATCGGTTAGTACGCCCAAAGGCAGACGCATAAGTGAGCCTGTCAAGACGGGGATGCCGATGAGCATGCCCATCTCGGCAGCGTTCCAGTCGAAGATGCGATTGTCGACGAGAAATGTGACAAGAACCCCATTCAGCATCCAGGCTGCAAAACAGACGGTGAATGCGATAGTGTTAAGGGCTAAAACCCTGTAAGCTGTACCTTTTTCTGACATGATTTTCCTCT
>CAZOOX010000082.1:0-11378 GCA_964581545.1 uncultured Anaerolineaceae bacterium | reverse complement strand
GAGGGTGAGTGAAATATAGGGGAAAACTACAAAGAAAAACTGGTTCCAGTCCATAATTTGTTCTCCGAAAATTCTGGGTTTGCTCGGTTTACTAAAACCGACGTTTTTATGCTTTACACAGCAGCTTGCAAAGACCTGGCTTCTGCCCCGATTGCGTCAAATAGAAGCAAGTAGGGATTGCTTTTTTCGGTCTTTTTCAGGGAATCACGCATCGCTTTTATTGCTTTCTCAAATACTTCAACCAGCTCTGGTAGAGGTGTGGATGAAACACTCAAATACTGCAAGATCGGACGCAGGTGGTCGGGAAGTTCGCCTTCCAGATCAATTTCATGAGCTTTCAACTCTCTATTAAGCGCTGCCATAAACTCACCCCGTTTGTAACTTTCGCCCCAAATTTGGTAGCCAACATAGGGAGCTGCCAGAGGGCTAAGATCCAAGGTGCGGGTGTATAGCTCTTCTTGTTCACTGAGTGAAAGGCTTTTGATCTTTGTCAAAAAATCAGAAAAGTATTTGTTTCCAAGCTGACCATTCAGCTTGGAAACTTTTGTGTGTAGTTCATTGACCTGGCTGGGACGTGGGTAACGCAAGGCTTCTGCCATCAATTTCAGTGTATTCATTACTCACCTCTTTTAGGTTGTTGGATATAACCCAGCCCAACTTCGCCTTTATGGGTGAGGGGATCCAACATCGCTTCGATGCTCATCTCACGGTGATAATTGGGGAAGACAAAGCGTTCTTCCATTGTGGGCAAGGTTGTCATCTTATACATAGCAATTGCTTGCTCTTCAGTGAGACCTGCTTCTGCCAATGTTTTTAGAGCGGAGGCATCAACTTCACCGTCAACGGTCTTGCGGCGCATATAAATGCGAACAGCAAGAAGCTTTCGCAGTACTGTGCGAATGATTCCCTCATTACCGGCAGTGAATAAATTAGCCAGATATTTGACGGGCAAGCGAGCAGCATCAAGACGGTCGAAGATCTCGAAGTCATAATCTTCTTGTTTCAGGTCAAGACGGAAGAGACTGTTTTCGGTTATGCTGACAACTGGCGACAAGGGCGGGATGTAATACATCATGACCATTGTGCGGAATTCGGGATGCAGGGGCAGGGCGATTTCCCATTCTTTGACGAATTTATACGCAGGAGAGTTCTGTGCTGATTCGATCCAGTCGTCACCAATGCCATTTTCTTTTGCAGCGGCAATTACTTTGGGGTCAAAGGGATCAAGGATCATTTCTCGATGAGCAGCAATCAGTTCATCATCTGACACTTCAGCGGCCTTGGGGATTTGATCTGCATCATAGAGCAATACGCCCATATAGCGGATGCGCCCAACGCAAGAATGAGCGCAGGCCGGGGCTTGTCCCGTTTCCATGCGGGGGAAGCAGAGAATACACTTCTCTGATTTACCCGTGTTCCAGTTGTAATACACTTTTTTGTAGGGGCAGGCGGCAACGCACATACGCCAGGCTCTACAATCATTTTCGTTCACCAGAACAACGCCATCTTCATCGCGTTTATAAATTGCCCCTGATGGGCAAGCTGCTACACAGGCTGGATTCAGACAGTGATTGCAAATACGCGGCAGGTAATTGAAAACCAAGCGTTCCAGTTCGTTCATTTGCTCGCGAACTTCCTGTGGGAGATCTTTCAAACTGGGATCGTTTTTAGCGTAGATATTCGACCCGCCGAGGTCATCATCCCAATTTGGGCCCGTTTCAATATCAATCGGGTCGCCCGTGATCATAGAGATGGGTTCGGCGATGGGCTGAATTTTTTTCTTCGGAGAGTTGAACAAATTCTTGTAATCGAATGTGAAGGGTTCATAATAATCTCTCAAATCAGGAAGGCTTGGGTTATAGAAAAGTTTGAAGATTCCCTCAAGCCGAGTATGCAGCTTCAAATTGAGCTTACCCTTCTTTTTCTCCCATCCCCCACGGAAGTGTTCCTGATTCTCCCATTGGGTAGGATATCCTGTCCCGGGGCGAGTTTCTACATTATTCCACCACATATACTCGGCACCTTTACGGTCTGTCCATAGGTTTTTACATGCTACAGAACAGGTGTGGCAACCGATGCATTTGTCGAGGTGGAAAATCATACTCATGTGTGTTCGTACGTCCATAAGTGGCTCCTTTATCTTTAGCGAAGGGCTAAAAGTCTGGTTTTTCGATTCTTCGTACGAAGACGAATGTGTCTCGGTTTACACCAGTGGGTCCCCAATAATTGAATGAATAGGAGAACTGGCCATAACCACCGGACATTAACACTGGTTTGAGACGTGCACGCGTTAGAGAGTTGTTCATTCCGGCTCGTTTCTTCCCGCGTAATGGAGATTTCGGGATGCCTATCGTACGCTCGGTGGCGTGATAGACAAATACTGTGCCGCTGGGAATACGAGCAGAAACAATGGCTCGCTGTACGAAAACGCCGTTATCGTTGAAGAGCTCGACCCAATCGTTATCTTTAATGCCCATTTCAGCAGCATCTTTGTGATTTAGCCAAACAGGATAGTTTCCGCGTGAAAGGGTCATCATGCGATGGTTATCAGAGTAAGTTGAGTGGATGCTCCACTTGCCATGTGGCGTAATATAGTTGAGCATCTTGCCTTGTTCTTCTGCCAAACTGCGCTCTGTTTCATCCAGCATAGTGTGGTCCGGACGTGGTTTGTAAACAGGCAAATGTTCACCCCAATCAAGATAATTTTCATGGTCAAGATAGAAATGCTGTCGACCGGTCAGTGTTCGCCACGGAACCATATGCTCAACATTAAGAGTGAAAGGTGAATACGCACGCCCTTTGTTGATCAATCCAGACCAAGTAGGGGTTGTTAGCACTCGACGCGGTTGAGCAACGATATCAGAGAATGAAATGCGGGTTGAGCGTGTGCCCTCCGCTAAATCAGTGAGAGAAAGCCCTGTTTTCTTCTCTTCTGCTACGAATGCACGATAAGCTAATTCTCCATTTGAAGCCGGGTCTAAACGCAAAATGGTCTCACAAACTTGTCGCCCATATTCGAGGGAGGGAAAAACATCGCCTTTTGAAGGTTTGTTTTTGTCAAAGGTTCTGGGTTGTTGACGTTTAAGATATTGATACTCATCTTCCACAGAAATGCGTATCCCATGTGCAGCAACACCATTCTTTTCCACACCTTTGCCCAGGCTGACAAAGCGTTCGCCTATTTTTGTGTAATCCCTTTCAACTACCTTGAAATGGGGCATGGTTTTTCCGGGGATAGCTTCAACCTCACCCTTGTTCCAATCCTGTACCTGTGGCTGTGCGATTTCATCAGGGGTGTCGTGCTTGAGAGGCAACATGACCACATCTTTGAGCGGATCCGGGATGTGCTTTTCAGATAATTCACTCACTTTACGTGCCAGAGTCTTGAAAATATCCCAGTCACTTTTGGCTTCCCAGGCAGGTTTTACAGCAGCTTGCATGGGATTAATAAAGGTGTGCATATCCGTTGTGTTGAGATCATCTTTTTCGTACCAGGAAGCGGCTGGCAAAACAATGTCGGAGTAAAGAGCAGAAGTGTCCATTCGGAAGTTGAGATCTACCACCAAATCCATTTTGCCTTCAGGCGCTTTTTTGAAATGGACTTCGTTGGTATTATCCCAAGCTTGTTCTTTGGCAATAGCGGTGCTATGTGTTCCCAAATAATGCTTCATGAAGAACTCATGCCCTTTAGCGCTGGTTCCAATAGCATTACCACGCCAGATCACCCAGACACGAGGCCAACTCTCGGGGGCATCGGGGTCTTCAACCGCCAAGCGGATCTTCTTTTCTTTGAATTGATCTACAACATAATCTACGATCTCAGGATCGTTTTTAGCACCGCCATCAAGAGCATCTTGAGCAACGTCAACAGAATTCCGCTTGAACTGCGGGAAGAAAGGCAACCATCCTCGGCGTACCGCACGGATCTGGTGGTCTATAGTGTGATCTTTCGCGGGTTTGTTGGGCAATTTATCATAAGCAGTGTAGCCACGCTCATAACGCCATTGATCAGAATGTACATAATGGAAGGAGGGGGTATTTTGGTGACGAGGCGCCATTCCCCAATCGGTCGCAAAGGCAATCGTTGCCCAAGAGCCAACGTTAACCAGCTTTTCTTGCCCAACATAGTGAGCCAAACCACCGCCATTGACACCTACACTACCAGTCAACATCAATGCAACAATAGATGAGCGATAAAGCAGGTTATTGTGATACCAATGATTTGCACCCGCACCAATGATGACCATATTCTTTCCGTTGGTTTTTTCACCATTGGTTGCCCACTCACGGGCAAAACGGATGCAGGTATCTTGATGGATGCCTGTATATTTTTCTTGCCAAGCCGGAGTGTAGACACCTTCGGCATCATCATAACTTTCCGGATAGTTGCCGCAAAAGCCGCGATCAACGCCAAATTGTGCCATCACTAAATCAAAAACGGTTGTAACGGCAACGCGCCCATCTTCGGTTTCGACATAACGTACGGGAACGCCGCGCACATTTGTCGTCTCGGATGAGAAATCATCAAATTCAATTTCAAAAACATCATCATGAGTTTCAGAAAAACTTAATTCAGGAGCGATTTCTTCATCCGTTATGCCATCTTTTGGCTCCAAATTCCATTTACCTTGTTCTTTTTCCCCCCAGCGGAAACCGATCGTACCCTTAGGCATGCGTGCGCGCCCGCTATTTTCATCCCAGATGAGCAGTTTCCAATCACCATTCTCAGCATCTTTATACTCACTAACGCGATTGGCTCGCAAATACTTGCCCGGTCGCTTCTCACCAACTTCGATCAAGAAGGGCATGTCAGTATATTGCTTGAGATAATCAACAAAGTAAGGGACTTGCCGTGTAACATAAAATTCGGTCAAGATCACATGATTGACAGCCATCCAAAAAGCAGTGTCCTGTCCAGCATGGACTGGGATCCAATAATCAGCATATTTCGCAACTTGCGAGAAATCGGGGGCAAAAACGGTCAATTTTCCACCAGCATGACGCACCTCTGAAATGAAGTGCGTATCAGGTGTACGGGTCATATTTAAATTTGAACCAACCACAGCTACAAAGCGCGAATTGAACCAATCTGCAGATTCATGAACATCAGTTTGTTCTCCCCAAATCTCAGGGCTGGCTGGGGGAAGATCGCAATACCAATCATAGAAGCTCATGATCACGCCACCCATCAAGCTCATAAAGCGACTTCCAGCAGCATAACTGACCTGTGACATGGCAGGGATCGGAGAAAACCCAGCTATTCGATCAGGACCATATTTCTTCGTGGTGTAGATCATAGATGCCGCAATAATTTCCTGAGACTCTTCCCAGGAAATACGTCTGAAACCACCTTTACCACGTGCCTGCTGATAACTTTTACGAGCCTCTTCATCTTCCATAATGGCAGCCCATGCTTTAACAGGGTCTCCATAAATGGATTTTGCCTTACGCCAAAGATCTACCAAGACGCCGCGTGCATAAGGATATTTGACCCGGATCGGACTATAGAGATACCAAGAATAAGAGATACCACGCTGACAACCGCGCGGCTCATAAGGGGGTAAACCTTCTTCTAATTGAGGGTAATCAGTGGCTTGCATTTCCCAGGTCACAATGCCATCTTTGACAAAGACTTCCCAAGAGCAACTACCTGTACAATTTACGCCATGTGTCGTACGTACTCGTTTATCATGTTGGTGACGGTTTCGATAAAACTCCTCCCACTTACGTTCGGTTGGTGAAATTTTCTTCTTAGACCAGTTTTTCATGAGTGCCTCCTTGAAATAATCCCTGCATCTTTTCTCAAGCGATCCGATAAGGTTTCTTTTTGTTGTGACCAGAATAGTGACATAAACCCAAAGAGTCCGGCAGCCCCCAACAAGCCAACACCCCAGAATATGGGCGAAGCACCTCTAGCCGTACCTTCTTCGCCTTCTCTATCAATAGCAGTGAAGTATGCCAATAAGTCGGCCACTTCTTGGTCTGTTAAGTCTTTCTCAACATAAATCCCGCGCATAGTAGGAAATGCGATATTTTTCATTGCAGTAGCTAAGCCAATCCCACCAAAGCGTGTGTACACCTTGGTGAGATCAGGGCCCAAAACACCTCCCCCTAACAATCCAACAGAATCTACAGTATGGCAAGCAATGCAAGGGGTTCCACCATGCTCTAGCATATTATTGCCCGCAAAAATTGCCCTGCCACGGTCAAAATCTCCCGGAGGCAGAGGGGCTTCAGCAACCAGCTCCACGTCTCCTACACTCTCAAGAAAGACCAAAACAGCTTCAGCATCACTCTCTGTTAATCCCAAATTCGGCATTTCAACGTTATTGAACTCTGCCAGCATATCTACTACAATTGGGTCTCCTGATGCAATAATCTGGTCTGGTATTCTTATAAACTCTGCAACCCACTCCCTATCGCGCCTCTCAAGCACCCCTTCCAGATCAGGACCAACAAGAACGCCAGCGCCAACAGTGTGGCAAGATATACAATTGGTTTCAAAAAGATCTTGTCCTGCGCTAGCCACTTGCGCGCCAGACTCCTCAGTTGCCTGACAGCTTCCCAGCAACAAGAAAACTGCACTTAGTAACAATGCAAACAAAGACCGGCTAACAAACAAATTCCAGACCTTATACCTACTTTTCATAGGACACGCCTCCATCTTGGTTATCTTCTCCTTTCAATATTTCTCCATCATCATCTACTATTCGTTTCGGCAAATCTGCAATTGCAATGAGCAGATCAGATATTCGAGCATCAATAGGCTGATTTGTAATCACCTGCACCTGATTAGCGTTTAAATCAGCACGAAAAATCGCAAGGTCGGGGATAGCAACCAAAATAGGTGCGAAATCCACGGCTACACTTTCATCAGCTACAGCCATAATCACTGCATCTGGCAACTTCTCTTTTAGTTTGGGCAATGCATCTTCAAGAGTGGGAGCTGTACCAACCACTGCCACACTTTCACTATCCCCCAATGACTGAATCAAAGTTTCAGCAAATAACGAATCTCCAACGACAAAAACATTGCGCAACTCCATGCAAAAAGCATAACGAACGATAAAGGCAAAGTCTATCCGTCGTAAACAGAAACAGGAACTAAAAAAGAGTGATGTTTATCATCACCCTTTTCAAAAGAACTAGTTCTTTTTTGCAGATTGAAAACCGTGCCGTGCGTGTTTTGGACTTGTTTCCATTTAAGGAGCCAATTTTTGGCGAAAACAAACACCGTTAAATGGCAAGCATTGGTAAGCTAAAAGCGCTTTATTTCCTTATAAGATCATCTCAATCATCCAACAATCCATGCCGAGAAGCAAGACGTGCCGCCTCTCGTCGATTGACCGCATGCAATTTCCCCAAGATATTACGCACATGACTTTTTACCGTATATAGGCTAATAGATAATATTGTCGCAATTTCTTTGTCTGTAGATCCCGTTGCAATATATTGCAAGACATCACGCTCACGGTTTGTAAGGTCTGGAGCATCTTCGCTTGATGCTACGGCAACAGACTGGTTCATTAGTCTGGAAAATTCATCCAGCACACGTGTCGCTATTTTCGATGAAAGTGCTGCATCACCTGCCAAGGCTCTTCGTAAGCCTGCCAGAAATTTCTTTTTATTGGTGCTTTTGAGCAAATAGCCCACAGCCCCGGCTTTTATCGCTGCAAAGAGCTTCTCATCTTCATCGTGAACGGTGAGCGTTACAATTCGTGACCCGGGTAATTCCGTGCAAATCAGGCGAGTTGCTTCCAACCCATCGCAGATAGGCATATTAATATCCATCACGATCAGGTCTGGTTTCAGATCACGCGCTAATTTGAGCGCTTCTAAGCCATCGCCTGCTTCTGCTATAACCTCAAGGTCTGGTTGGGCGTTGATAAGCCCCGCCAACCCATCACGAAACAATTCATGGTCATCAGCCAATAGAATACGAGCAACGGTCATAAATTTTCTCCGAGGCTTTGTTTTTCATTTTGCTCAGATATTGCTACAGGAAATTTTACAAAAATTTGGGTTCCCTCTCCGATATGAGACGAAAGAGTAAACTCTCCTCCAGACCTTTCTGCTCGCGTTTTCATAATTCTCAAACCAAAATGATTACCTTCCATCGAGGCTTTAGGATCGAAACCTTTTCCATCATCTTCAATGATAAAGTGGGCATATCCATTTACAGATTTTGCTTTTACCCAAGCCTGTGTGGCTTGAGAATGGCGCTGAACATTGGAAAGCGCTTCTTTCACAATATGAATGATCTGAGGTTGTATGTCGGGATGAACTGTTAGGGGAGAAGAATTTTCTATTTCTAGCTTGACGGGAAAATGATAGGTGGCAAAAAACTCATCCACAATGGAGATAAGTTTCTTTGCAAGGTCGTCCCGCTTTTGCCTGGGTTTGAGAAGGCCGGCTAGCGCATCCCGTACTTGTTGATATGCGGTTTCAGTCGCTTTTTCTATTTGCTTTATCGTAGCATGTTCTTCGGTGCGTTGATCATCGGCAAGGATCTCATCTAATCGTTCTAGCTTGAACCTTGTAAAGCTTAAAATCTGGGCCAAGTTATCGTGCAGGTCGGCAGCGAGTTGTTCTCGTTCAGCAAATGCGGCTGCTTGCTTTGCTTTTTGACGCTCTGCTTTAGCTAGATTCGTATTGGAGATGGCGATTGCGGCAGAGTTTGCCAAAAGGTTGAGCGCACGTTGATTGTCCTCGTCAAAGGAGGTGACTTCTCTGATATTTTCGTTATGAGTCTGTACTACACATATCGCACCGAGTGTTTGATCTCCAGCTCGGAGGGAAGTAGCCACACAATGCCCGGCATCGTTCGCGAGAAGAAAATTGCAATTTGTGCAATGAGTTTCGCTAACAATGGTCTCATTTGCATTGATGACTTGTTGAGACAGCCCTTCTTCTATCGATTTCTTGACACCAAGTTCAATATCCACGTCTCCACTATATGAAGCCAGCTCCAGTGTTTTTTTATTTGGCGATATAACACAAAGAGCCGCTGATTCTGCATCCATTAACAGGCGAGTTCGTTCTACAACTGAATTCAACAGTTCGTCTAGCTCTCGCTGTGCCACAATTTCTTGGCTAAATTCAAACGCAGTAGCGAGTTCTTTCGTTCTTCGTACAACCCGCTCTTCCAGTTTTTTTCGAGACTGATTTAGTTCTGTACGCATAACATTAAAGGTTTGCGCAAGTTCGCCTAATTCATTTTTTTCTATTGGAGGAACCGGCGAATTAAGATTTCCTTTGCCCATCTCCCGTACAGCTGTACCTAACTCGGCCAAAGGTTTAACTATGAGGCGACGAGTATCAATAAATCCCCAAATAAGCAATCCTATTGCCGCCGTCAAAAACACAACTTGTATTAATATCAGACGAAGGTTTTTGGCTTCTGCGCGAATTTCAAAAGCTGTCACTACCGCATCCAATTGACCGAGAATAACAGGAGCTTCCAGAAGGAGTGTCTGTGTTTCTTTCAAAGCTAAGTGTTCTTGAAACTGCCTCCACGTTTGAGAGATTTCACCCAGCTGAGAATCTAGTGCATCGTCAGGGGCAGGAGGGAGGAAAACAAGATTACCCTCAGAATCCAGGGTCTCCCCTCCATAGCGCAGCACGCTATGGGTTTGGTCAAAAAGACTCGCGGCATCAACCAGCTCTGGATTTTCATAATCAGCTAGAGCCAACCATGTCATTTTTTGACTAAGCATGCGTTGCCGACCAGCCAAGTTGATAATTAGTGCGTCTTGTCTTTGTTCTGAAATTCCCCAATAAGTCGCGGCTACAGAGAAACTGACCAAAAATACAAACGCCAGAAAGAGTAACCCTAATCTTCCCCTGATGCTTTTATTATGTAACATGATAGAAAATTATAACCTACCTCGTTCACAAGGTGAGATTTCGAAGGGAGGGGAGTGGTGATGTTCATGGAGTAGCGAAGTGCATGAGTGGCTTTGAATATTCAGGGTACCGTTGTTTATAAAGCTGGCGTCTGTTATGGGCATAGACAAATAGTTTCATTGCAGCGCGCAAAGCATCTTCCTGACGAGAAAAACAACGTGAGCGTCGCCTCAAGCGAGCCAGATAATGCCTGATATCAGCATTTACACCTTCCACTGAAAATGTTTGACTTTTATCCTTCATTGGGTGATGAATAGATGGCCAATACAAGACAGTTTTATAACCTTGAAAATCATCGCTGTAGTAATCATGTGCCTGAACACTCTTGTAGAGCATATCCTGAAACTCTTTGCCTGTGCGTTTTTTGCTTACTTTCCAGGCGATAATACAACGTGTCTCACGATCTACAAAGGTTAGGATGTAAACCCTGTTTTTTTCTTCTCTACATACGTATAGAGTTCATCCATCTCCACTGTCTCTACTTGATCTGGCATCGGTGCATTTGCTAAGTCACCGGCATAGGTTTTTACCCAATTCATAACAGAGACGTGATGTACCTGTAGGTGACGAGCTATTTGACGAAAGCCCAGCCCATCAGCATACATCCTAACTGCCTGATGACGTAGCGATTGAGCATATCCACGTCTTTTCTGATTGGGGGTGTAGCGCTTGCCGCAACAGGCACATTTGTAGCGTTGACTACCTGCGCCAGTCAGGCCATCTTTATTTTGTCTTTCCTTATGATTACATTTTGGACATCGCATAGTGCATTCTAACTTGTAACACCATTATATTAACCACTTCCAAGGGAGAGGTCTCAGTTAGAGTAAAAACAGACTACAGGACTCAAACCACGTGCTTGCTAAATATCTTTCATGTTCACATCTTTTCCTTATAAAACACCCATAAAAAACAAGAAACCACCAATAGAAGATATGGAGCGGTTTCTTGTTTTTTAGTAGCGGGGACAGGACTCGAACCTGCGACCTCCGGGTTATGAGTCTTGTGATCGACGCTAGTTATATCTTATTAGCAAAACTAGAATTTCAGCGTATGAATTAATGCATGTGTGACGATGGTATTTTTTGTTTTATGCCTTTTGTGCCCGCAGCTTATCACTCACTCTTCCCTCAATTTTCCAACGATCAGCGCTACGCCGAAACCAACCACTATACCCAACAGTTTATTGAACTAACTTTGTAAGTGACACATATATCGGGGAGAAGTTAGGAATAAATTTCGTCAGAAAATGTAGACATCAACACAAGAAACATTTTGATATGGATTGTTTGGTGGTGGTTTTCAAGTAAGTGATGGCATTAATCTACCCTTACTGGCACACATGCGAGACACGTTTTATCGCCGAAGCAATCTCATTTACCATGAGATTCATCTGCCGTCGAGGAAATTTCTTCACTCCGCTTGTGCGCATGCCTTTTGGGCAAAAGCATCATCACTTATTCTGGGCCACT
>CAZOOX010000081.1:0-16603 GCA_964581545.1 uncultured Anaerolineaceae bacterium | reverse complement strand
AACCCGCGACCTCGTCAGTGCGATTGACGCGCGCTCCCAACTGCGCTACAGGCCCCAATCGATAAAGCCCGATGATTTTACCATTCGCTAGAGGGATGTCAAGAAAAAATAGCCTTTTTAGAGTAAACTTAGCACTCAAAAAATTAAACAAAAGAATAACGATTCCTGAATAATTTCTGAACAACTTTTCTCTATACTTTTGACATAGAAAGTCTATAAAACAGGAAAATATAATGACAAAAAAAATCACTTACTCAGTTATTGCCCCCATCTATAATGAGATCGAGATCGTTGACGAGTTCTGCAAACGTGTGACGGATGTGATGAACTCCACTAGCGAGACATGGGAACTCGTCCTTGTGGATGACGGCTCAACAGACGGTTCGACCGAACGTATCCTTGAGCTTGCTTCCGTTAACGAAGATATTCGCCCCGTCATCTTCGCCCGCAATTTCGGACATCAGATCGCGGTCACAGCCGGGCTTGATTACACTCGCGGCGAAGCCGTCACCATTATTGATGCCGATTTGCAGGACCCCCCTGAAATGATCCTTGACCTGATCGAAAAATGGCAAGAAGGTTACGAAGTCGTCTATGCTGTGCGTGCTGAGCGAGAAGGGGAAAGCTGGTTCAAGCTCTGGACTGCCTCGATCTTCTATCGCCTTATTTATAGGATCACCGATGTAGATATCCCTCTTGATACTGGCGATTTCCGTCTCCTCGACCGCAAAGTTGTGGATGTGATGAATGCCATGCGCGAAAAACATCGCTTCTTACGAGGGATGTCTGCCTGGGTCGGCTATAAGCAAATTGGCGTGGAATATAAACGAGCTGCGCGTGTCGCTGGTGAGACCAAGTATCCATTCAAGAAGATGCTGAAGCTGGCACTAAACGCCGTGACAAGTTTTTCTTATTTCCCC
Source organism: uncultured Anaerolineaceae bacterium (assembly GCA_964581545.1). Lineage (GTDB taxonomy): Bacteria > Chloroflexota > Anaerolineae > Anaerolineales > Villigracilaceae > Desulfolinea. Next base: position 15,683 of record CAZOOX010000081.1, on the reverse strand, counting down.
TTGCAGGTTGCCAGCTATTTTGGCTTTATATCGGCAAGTTTGGCGATCATCGCCATTCCTGTTGTGGCTATTTTGCGTATGACGGGCTCGCATTTCTTTGAGGGGCAAACCACCACGCTTATTTCGGTTCTCTTTTTGGGTGGCGTGCAATTGATCTCTTTAGGGATTTTGGGCGAGTATATTGGTCGTCTCTATGATGAAGCAAAAGGACGTCCGTTGTATATTGTCAGCCGTGCGCCAGATGATGAGTAAAATCCAGTTTGACAACGACCCTGTTCCATGATAAAAATCGCTCCAACATCCCTTATAGTAATAGCTATGAAGAGGAAGAGTAAATACTGATACGACGTTTCAGTGAATTGGGAAAAAGTGTAAACCCAGTACGTACGCCAGTATTGAATGGGCCTCAGAGCTGCAGAGCGAACATTCCCTAAAAGGAATAAATAGCTTGAGCCGGAACTGCCACCGTTATATGGCAAGGGTATAAATCTGTAATCAACCAGATCGTACCCCACTGAGTGAGGCTGGCTTTTATTTCCCGTTGCAACATCAACGGGATTTTTCTTTAAAAAGCAACTCAGCCTAACCAGGGTGGCACCACGGGAGTCTGCTCTCGTCCCTCGGACGAATGCAGGCTTTTTAATTTAACAAGGAAATCAAATGAAAAAAAATCTCGCTCATACCGCTATCCCCATCGTGCGCGAACTTCCCGCCGATCTTGAAACGCCCATTTCCGTCTATCTTAAATTGGCGGGAAAAGCCCCCTCCTTTCTTCTCGAAAGTGTGACAGGTGGGGAGCATGTTGCCCGTTACTCCTTTCTGGGAACAGGATTGCAGGATGCTTTTGTCCTGAAAAATAATCAATGGGAAATGTACTCAGCCCAAGGCGTGGACTTGCTTCCGCTAAAGACGGATCAAACGCCTTTGGAAGTGCTGCGCGATTACCTCGGGCTGGATGCAAAGCCCAAAACATCTGATCTGCCCCGCTTCTCCGGGGGCTTGGTCGGTTATATGGGTTTTGAAACAGTACGATATTTTGAGCCGACTCTGCCTCTTGTCGCTCATTCAGATCTGCCAGAAGCGATATTTTTATTGGCTGATACGGTCATTGCTTTCGACCACGCTTACGGTAAATTGTTGTTGATCGCAACGGCCCACAGCGAAGAAGAAATCCCTAATGCAGAAGCTCGCCTTGATGCTCTTGAAGAATCTTTAGAAGGCTCTCTTCCGCAAATGAAAGAAGAAGAGACAAAAACTAAAGCGACTGAATTGGAATCAAACTTTACCTTTGATAAGTTTTGCGAAAATGTAGAAGAAGCCAAAGAGCATATTGCTGCCGGTGACATCTTTCAAGTAGTTCTTTCGCAACGTCTTAGCAGGCAAACCTCCGCAAGCCCCTTTGATATTTACCGCTCATTGCGGCGCATCAATCCCTCCCCCTATATGTTCTTTTTTGACTTTGCCCACCTGACTGCAGATGATCCCTTCTATTTGATCGGTGCCTCGCCCGAAATTCATGTTCGCTTGGAAGATAGCGTAGCTTCACTGCGACCCATCGCCGGGACGCGCCCACGAGGAGCAGACCCGAAAGAAGATCAGCGCTTAGCGGATGACCTTCTTTCCGATCCCAAAGAACGTGCGGAGCATGTCATGCTTGTGGATTTAGGGCGCAATGATCTGGGGCGTGTTTGTGAATATGGCACGGTCAAAGTTCCTGAACAATTGCTGATCGAGCGCTACTCTCATGTGATGCATATCGTCTCGCAAGTGGAAGGGAAAATTCGCCCGGAGTTTGATGCCTTTGATCTTCTCGAAGCAACCTTCCCTGCGGGGACGGTCAGCGGGGCACCGAAAGTGCGCGCAATGGAGGTCATCCACGAGCTTGAGAAAGAGCCGCGTGGTATCTATGCCGGAGCCGTTGGCTACATCTCTTATGATGGCTCGTCAGATACTTGTATCGCCATCCGCACGATGGTGATGCAGGGGCAGGAGATCAGCGTTCAGGCTGGGGCGGGCATTGTTGCCGACTCTGTCCCCGCGACCGAATATCAGGAATCGATCAATAAAGCCAAAGCGCTCTTTGTCGCGGTTGAAAAAGCTGAAAACGGCAAGAAGACAAAGAGACAGGAGTAAATAAATGTTAGTCATTATTGATAATTACGACTCTTTTACCTATAACCTGGCTCAATATCTTGGCGAGCTTGGCGCGGATGTAAAAGTCTTTCGCAACGACAAAATTACCGTTCAAGAAGTTGAAGCGCTTAAACCATCGCATATCGTTATCTCACCTGGTCCAGGCGATCCGTCGGATGCGGGCATTTCGCGGGATGTGATCCGTGAGTTGGGGCCGAAGATCCCGCTGCTGGGGGTTTGTTTGGGGCATCAATGTATCGGGGAAGTGTTTGGCGGTAAAGTGATTCGGGCACCTCACCTAATGCACGGGAAAACCTCCCCTGTTCATCACACGGGCGATCCGCTTTTTTCTGGTGTCCCCGAACCTTTTCATGCAAATCGCTATCATTCCCTGATCGTGGAGCAGGAGACTTTCCCCGAAGCACTCGAAGTTACCGCGCGAACGGCTGATGGAGAAGTGATGGCGCTGCGGCATAGGGATTATCCGATTGTGGGCGTTCAATTTCACCCTGAGTCGATCTTCACCCCGAACGGGAAGCAGATTTTGAAGAATTTTCTCGGCAACGGAAATGGCGAAAAGAAGGGCGCGCAGTTGAGCGTTGAAAGCGCGACAAATGCCGTGCCTGTGGGCAAGAGCGTGGAGATCGGCGGGAAGGACGTGGTGCTGATGGCGGGGCCTTGCTCCGTGGAAAGTTATGAGCAGACACGCGCCGCTGCCAAAGCGCTCCATGCGCAGGGGTTGAAGATTTTACGTGGCGGCGCTTATAAACCGCGTACATCGCCGCATAGTTTTCAAGGTTTGGGCGTGGAAGGTTTGGAGATTTTACGCGCAGTCGCTGATGAATTTGACCTGCTGGTGGTGACCGAAGCGCTCTCTGTCGATCAGGTGGATTTGGTCGCTCAATATGCCGACATCATCCAGATCGGCAGCCGAAATATGCAGAATTATCCCCTGCTCTGGGAAGTGGGCGATTGCGGAAAGCCCGTACTGCTCAAACGCGGATTTATGTCCACCATCGCTGAGTGGATGGCTTCGGTGGAGCATATCACCAGCCGCGGGAATGAAAAGATCATCCTTTGCGAGCGCGGCATCCGCACTTTTGAAACGGCCACACGTAACACGCTCGATACGAACGCCATCGCCTTGCTCAAACAAACGACGCCTTTCCCTGTGATCGGCGACCCCAGTCATGCGACGGGTAATGCGAATTTGGTGCTTCCTGCTGCTCGCTCATCCCTCGTCGCTGGCGCGGATGGTTTGATCGTGGAATTCCATCCCAACCCCGTCGAAGCGCTCTCAGATGCCGACCAAGCTTTACCGCTGGACACGCTGGGGCATTTCACCGATGAGATCAGGAAATTGGCAAATGTTTTTGATCGGGATGTTATATAAACTTAGTAAATCACAATTTCACAAAATAACGTCATTGCGAACGGAGTGAAGCAATCTCCCTCTCTTGCTCGGAGATCGTTTCGGCGATAAAACTGCCTCGCGATGACGAAACTGTGATTTACTGAAACTAGATTTCTACAGCATAATCCTAGCGACGATTGAGTAGCTACGACACAGTACTATCGTGTCGTAGCGTATCGAAATCAGAGCGGTTTTATGAGAGAAATTTACTTTCTCAAGTCGCTTTGGTTTCGATACGGCGAGAAGCATCGCCTACTCAACCGACGCTGTATATTTCATAATACGGAGAAAATCATGCTAAAACCATTTATTCAAAAAGTCATCAATCGCCAAAACCTGAGTATCGAAGAAGCGGCCACTGCCATGAATATCATCATGGACGGGCAAGCTACCGACGCGCAGATCGGTTCCTACCTGACGGCCCTGCGCATGAAAGGCGAAACCGTCGAAGAAATCACGGGCAGCGCCCGCTCCATGCGCGAACATGCAGCCCCCGTGCCGCTCAAAACAAAATCCGAAACCCTGCTTGATATTGTCGGCACAGGTGGCGACGGTGCGCATACCTTCAATATTTCCACGACCGCGGCTTTCGTGATCGCTGGCGCGGGGCGCACGGTTGCCAAACACGGGAATCGAGCGGCATCATCCAAATGCGGTAGCGCAGATGTTCTCGCCGAGTTGGGTGTCAATCTCGACCTGACGCCTGATCAGGTCGGGCAGTGCATTGACGCAGTCGGCATCGGCTTTCTTTTTGCGCCGAAATTTCACCCCGCGATGAAACACGCCATCGGTCCACGTAAAGAGATGGGACAGCGCACCATTTTCAACATTCTCGGCCCGCTCACAAATCCCGCTGGCGCCACACATCTGCTCGTTGGAGTTTTCGATGCTGAACTCACCGAACCAATGGCAAAAGTTTTTGGCGAGTTGGGCAAAAAGGCAGCCCTTGTCGTTCACGGGCACGGCGGTCTCGATGAACTCACCACCGCTGGCCCCAACCGTGTCAGTCATCTCAAGGATGGCAAGGTCGAAACCTACGAACTGGATGCCGCTGATTTTGGCTTAAAACGCACATCCGCTGATGAGTTGCGCGGCGGTGAACCTGCACAAAATGCTCAGATGATGCGCGCTGTGCTCAGCAATGAAGATCAGTCCTCGCGCCGCGATGTGGTCATTCTCAACGCTGCGGCAGCCCTCGCCTCGGAAGGCGGCGATTTTGCTGCGGCCATTGAAGAAGCCCGCCAATCGCTCGAGAGTGGCGCAGCCCTTGCAAAACTCAACAACCTGATAGAAAAGAGCCAGTCCTTCGCATGAGCATCCTCGATGAAATTTTCGCCCACAAACGCGGCGAAGTGTCTGACGCAAAAAATAGGATTTCGACATCCGAACTGGAAGCCGTTATTCGGGATTTACCCACGCCCCCATCATTTTCCGCTGCTCTAAGAAGCGGAACGAACGCGACCCCGAACTTGATAGCCGAAGTCAAATATCGTTCTCCCTCGAAGGGGATACTCTGCCCCGACTTCAATCATCTGACGCTAGCGAAAACCTACGCTGAAAATGGCGCAGCAGCCATTTCTGTGCTCACCGATGAGAAATATTTTGGCGGCTCATTGAATTATCTGAAAGAGATCAGTGAGCTTGGTCTCAATATTCCGCTGCTCCGCAAGGATTTCATCTTCGACACCTATCAACTGCTCGAAGCCCGTGCCGCAGGTGCGAGCGCCATCCTGCTGATTGTCGCGATGCTTGATGCGGAAGAGTTGGGCGAATTATTGAGCGCAACAGAAGAACTGAAAATGGATGCCTTGGTTGAAACCCACACACACGAAGAAGTGAAACAAGCTCTCAACGCAGGTGCGCAAGTGATCGGCGTAAATAACCGCGACCTGCACACCTTCAATGTTAGCTTGGAGACATCCTTGGCATTGCGCCCGTTAATTACCTTTGAATGTGTTATGGTCGCAGAGAGCGGCATCCACACGCGAGATGATGTATCTCTGCTGGCAGATGCGGGTGTGGATGCAATGTTGATCGGTGAAGGGTTGGTGACTGCCCCCGATATCGCCGCGAAAGTCAGGGAGTTCGTATCCTAAACCTGAAAGGTCTTATCAATATTTTGACAAAGTATTTGCCCCCTCTGTCCTTCGGACATCTCCCCCAAATTCCAAGTGAATGGAATTTAGGGGAGACCAGACGAAAGGAAAACTATGATCGTAAAAATATGCGGAATCAAAACATTATCTGATGCTCTCGCGGCAATTGATACTGGTGCAGACATGCTCGGATACAATTTCTACCCCAAGAGCAAACGTTATATTTCTATCAACGAATGTGTTGAAATTCAAACCGAGCTGGTAGAACGTGGTATGGACATTATCAGCGTTGGCGTTTTTGTGAATGCATCTTATGAGACCATTATCACTACGCTAGAAGTCTGCGCCCTGAATTTGGTGCAACTCCACGGTGATGAATCACCTGAGTTGCTGGAAGAGCTGGGCGAGTGGGCCTTCAAAGCCATCCGCCCACAGAGCACTGATGAGGCTCTGAATGCGCTCGAGAAATATCCCCAACGCACCGATGCGCCTGCTTTGCTCGTGGATGCCTATCATCCGTCTGAGTATGGGGGCAGCGGAACAGTTGGTGATTGGTCGTTGGCGGGTGAGTTGGCGGCACAAAAGCCGATCTTGCTGGCAGGCGGTTTGACCCCTGAAAATGTTGGGGAAGCCGTGCGGCAGGTCAATCCCTGGGGCGTGGATGTTGCCTCTGGCGTGGAAGCAAGCCCCGGGATCAAGGATGTCTCGAAAATATCCGCCTTTATTACTGCCGCTAAATCGGGAAATCCCAAAGGAAATTCAAATGTCTAAAGAAAAATTATCCCCAAAATTTGGCGCCTATGGCGGTCAATTCGTCCCCGAAACTTTGGTGCCTGCGCTAACGGAATTGGAAAGGGCGTATTTGCATTTTCGTGATGATGCCGAATTTCAGGCTGAGTTTGCGCATCTGATGAATACTTATGTCGGGCGTCCAACGCCGCTGACCTACGCATCTCGGCTCACAGAAGAATGCGGCGGCGCGAAGATCTATTTGAAGCGCGAAGACTTGGCGCATTCTGGCGCGCACAAGATCAATAATGCGCTTGGGCAGGCGCTGCTCGCAAAGCGGATGGGCAAGCAGCGCGTGATCGCCGAGACGGGCGCGGGGCAGCATGGCGTGGCTTCGGCGACGGCGTGTGCGCTGCTGGGCTTGGATTGTGTCGTTTACATGGGCACGGTCGATATGGCGCGGCAGGCACCCAACGTCCAGCGAATGCGCTTGCTCGGCGCGGAAGTGCGCGGCGTGGAGAGCGGCTCGAAAACGCTCAAGGACGCCATCAACGAAGCCATCCGCGATTGGGTCACGAATGTGCAAGATACCTATTATCTACTCGGCTCGGCGCTGGGACCGCATCCCTACCCGACCATCGTGCGCGATTTTCAGTCGGTGATCGGGCGCGAAGCGAAGGCGCAGATTTTGGATGCCGAAGGAGAATTGCCTGATACCGTGATTGCCTGTGTGGGCGGCGGATCGAATGCCATCGGTATTTTTCATGATTTTGTGGAAGACGAAAAAGTGGATTTGATCGGTGTGGAAGCGGGCGGTACGGGAATCGAGAGTGGTCAACATGCCGCGCGTTTTGCGGATCCCAAAACGGGACGCCCCGGTGTTTTGCATGGGTGCTACACCTTTGTCTTGCAGGATGACGATGGGCAGATCGCCCTAACCCACTCGATCAGCGCGGGTCTCGACTATGCCGCTATCGGACCCGAACATACCCGTCTGCGTGAACTCGAACGTGCCCGCTATACCTACGCCACCGACGACGAAGCGCTGGAAGCCTTTCAGACACTCAGCCGCCTGGAAGGTATCTTGCCCGCGCTGGAATCATCCCATGCAATTGCAGAGGCCGTTAAACGCGCCGCGCAGATGCCAAAAGACAGCGTCGTGGTGGTTAATCTCTCCGGACGCGGGGACAAGGATCTGGATACGGTTTTAGAAGTACTGGGAAGGGAGCGTTAATCATGGCAGACAAAATTAAAATAGCTAACGCATTTAGTAAAGGGAAAACAGCCCTGATGCCTTACTTTACAATTGGGTATCCCGACTATCAGACCTCGATAGATGTGGTCAAAGCCTGCGTCGAAGCTGGCGCTGATCTGATGGAGTTAGGCATGCCTTTCTCTGACCCGCTGGCAGATGGTCCAACGATCCAGCACAGCACACAAGTCGCGTTGGAGAAGGGGATTACGGTGAAGCATTGTCTGAACGCAGTTGCCGAACTTCGTGAAAATGGTGTGAAAATTCCCCTGATCTTGATGGGCTATATCAACCCGGTATTGGCTTATGGCGTAGAGCGATTTGTCACCGATGCATCAGAAGCTGGCGTGAGCGGCTTCATCATCCCCGATATGCCTCCGAGTGAAGCCAAAGAAATGAATGCTTTATGTGAGAAATTTGGATTGGATATTGTCTTCCTGATCCCGCCAAATAGTTCCGATGAACGGATGCGTATGGTCACTGAACTAAGCAACGGATTTATCTATCTTGTTTCTGTCTTGGGCATTACAGGTGAACGGGATGCCTTGCCCGTAGCATTATCCGCTTTTGTCGAGAAGGTGCGTAAGCTGACCAAGAAACCCCTCGCCGTCGGTTTTGGCATCTCCACACCCGAGCAAGCTGCCGCAGTCGGAGAGATCGCCGATGGTGTGATCGTCGGTTCCGCACTGATAAAAGCTGTAGGAAAAGCTGATGAGCCTGTAAGCGCAGCAAAAGAATTTGTGAAGGGTTTGAAGGGTGCGTTAAGGAAGAAAGATTAAATAACTGATGTTACACAGTGACGAGTAGCAGTCTATCGTTTACCCTCATCCTAACCTTCTCCCTTTGGGAGAGGGCGGAGGGTGAGGGCAACCCCAAAGTCTACAAAACGTATCTCTTGCGTAACATCAGTTAAATAATTTGCGTATATACAACATAATGCTAGCGGCGATTGAGTAGGTGCGACACAGCATTATCGTGTCGCATCGTATTGAAATCAGAGCGACTTTATAAGAGAGAAATCTTATATCCGCTTTGGTTTCAACACGAATGACGATAGTGCTGCCATTCTACTCAACCGCGGGAGCACTCAAGTTCTGTAGAATCCGCATTCCAAAGCCCGCAGGGATATTCATATCCCTGCTACATAGCAACGCCTGATAAATCAGGCTGGGAAGTCGGATTGATCCGGCGCTGTTTTGTAGCCCTGAGATTAATCTCAGGGCGGTCAAGTTGGCACAATCTACATTTCTTGAGAGCTCCCTCAACCGCCGCTAGCTGGACAAAATAATTGGACGGCTTTATGGTGATTGATAAGAGCGTCCGTTTTATATTATCAGTAGAACGCCAGACGATGACTAAAAACTAATCTTCATCTCACTTATGAGCAGTTTTTGATGTTTTCATCAAAAACTGCTTTTTTTAGACTAAGTACCTATCCTAAAATTGCTCTAGCCGCCGTCCCTCGCGCAGCATACTCGCAGGAGTGCGGCGGCGATCTCTCTCATATATTCCTGCGCCGAGGACGCGTGCCCTTTGGGTACGGCGCAGGGAGCATCCTAAAATATTTTTCGGATAGGTTCTAAATATGAATCTTTCCTTTTTTCGAGACAAAGATTTTATGCGCAAGATGCTCAGTCTTGCGATCCCCGTTGCTTTTCAGCAATTTATTCGCAGAATCCTGCATTGACCCATCCCTCTTCCCCTTCGAAAATGACAGGAATCCAACCATGCTCAACTTCTGACTGGGCGAGAGTTAAGATGTCGTCCTCTTCGGCATATCCCAGCGTTTCGCAAGATGCATTCGAACAGCTGCGGATGTAGAGATATGTGCTTGTAACGGTGCAAGAGCCGAGTTCTGGGGCAGGCGTGGGTGTCGGCTCTGTTGTGGGTTCAATCGGTGCGGGTATTGTAGGCGTGGTGAAAAGCTCTGCCGGGAGAAGCGTTTTAGCTTCAGGAACATTATCTGCCCACATCTGGAATTCTTCGGCGGTCATTTCTCCCTTTACAGGAGGAGCACCATCGGCACGAAGGTCGGCGGCTTCTCCTGCGGTGAATTCAACAGCGCCAGATTTATTTTCCGCGGCACAATGGCCTTCAAGACAAGTAATGCGGACATCGCCGCTTTCGGGATCGTAACCTGTGGACATGTAGGAGCCGCGCACACCTGCAAGTCCGGAAGGGGTTTCAACTTCGAGAGAGCCGCCGCTTAGGACGATCCAAATTCGACCGGTCTCAATTTTTATGCGGGTTAGCAGATCTTTTTCTTCTACATAGTTTTCTTCGAGAATGAAGAGACTATTTGGCGAGATGCGGATCACTGTTCCACTGGAGAGATCAATGCGAGAGCGGCTATCTTCGCTTGTTTTAACTTGAGCGTTGACTTTTACCTCATCGTTGACAAAGGCTTTTTCAAATGCTGTCTCCGCAGTACGCTTTATAGAAACATCATTTTCGATTTCGCCGATAACAGCGCTGATGGAGGGTGACACAGGTGTTAATGGGACACAACTGCTTAGCAAAAATAGAAATAGTGCTGCAAAAATAAATTGATAGTACTTTTTCATATAACCTCTTTAAATAAAATGATTTGAAAATAGCACTAAATTATATCTTGGCCCTATATTCTCTCATCCCCCCTTTGGTACTCATTAGCGTTCTTTCATGAAGAGTTTGTAGGAATTATGAAAGAAAGATCAAAGTCAACCCTATTAAAGCAGGTAATGCCTGGATATATAAAATTTTGCGGCTGGCGGTTATTCCACCGAAGATGCCTGCGATGAGCACGCAAGCCAAAAAGAAGATTTTGATGCTTGTTCCATTTGCGCCAAGTGTTAATCCCCAAAATAATCCCGCTGCAAGAAAACCATTATACAAGCCCTGATTTGCAGCTAAGGTCTTGGATACTATAGCAGATTCTTTGCTGTGCCCGAAGACACGCCGACCGAGAGGCTTATCCCAATAAAACATTTCCAGCACGAGAAAAGCGATATGTTGGATGGCGATGATGCTGATGAGGATATTTGTGAGCAGGGTCATAGATTATTCTCCATTTGGTCATATATTTGTAGGAATTTTTCAAAGCGTTGGTGGGCATAAGGAATAAAGCGAATCTTCTGGATAGGTTCAATGGCGAGTGGAAGTGCTGCCATGGCATATTTATAATGGGAAAGGGGAAGCATCTTTTCCGTATCCCGAAGCAGTTTTTGGAACTCTCCTTCCCGCTCCGCACTGGACGAGAAACTTGCGTTTTCCAAATAGAAGTTGGTGAGGGTCCCCAACTCTTTTCTGCCAAACTCCGCTTCAGCAATTTTGAAGAAAGGATAATCAGTTTGTTTGTGGCGCATCACCGTTTCTGCAAAGAGATTAGAGAAATCATAGACTTTATGATTGAGACAGGAGAACTCAAAATCGAGCAATTTGATCTCTCCGCTATCCAGCTTCATGATATTGCCGTGATAAGTGTCGTTGTGGCAAAAGGTCAGCTCGCCCTCTGGAAAACATGCTTTCACTTTCTCAAAGGTTTCTGGCCTATAGATCTCGCGCAGTTCTTTGCACATCTGCTGCTCATTGGGCGGGAAAAGGTGAGCTTTTTCTTCAAGAACATATTTTGCCAGTGCGCCCCACTTTTTGTGCAACAACGTGAAGAAGCTCTCTTGCGGCAAGGACTTAGGCTTTAGTTGATGAAAACGATATAACTCATTGGCGATCTTTCGTAAAATTTCAGGGTCAAAAAGTTCTTCCCCTTGCAATGTACGTCCCTGGTAAAAACTTTCGATGCGATAGCCCTGATCATAATGATGGCAATGAGCTGCGATCTGATTTGCGCCGAGAGTCAGGAAAACTTCCTTCTCTGTTTCAAAATCTAAAATAGCATTTTCTTTCCCCTCTAGTTGCCTGTATAAAACTGCCTTCGGCTCTATATCCTTTTTTGAGCGAATGCCCATTGTGAAGGAGGAGAAGCCTTTGGGATCGTCAAAATCAAAATCTGTGATGGAGAGTTTTTGCCATTCAGGGAAGATGTCTTGGCATTGTGCAAATACTTTTTCTCTCATTATTAAGTCTTTTTCTTTGTTTTTTCTGCAAGTTTTACACCGTTCTTGAGCAAAACGATCCCGATCCGTGTGCCCACAGACAGTGCCCAGACGGGAATACCAAATATAAGCAATTCACGTGGAAATAAAAGCTCGCTCCCTTCAACATCTGCGAGGATGATCTTTGCAGGGACGATCTCTTCTAAAACAAAGAAGGCGCTAGAGTCAGTGAATAACAAAAATAGAGATATGACCACCCAGAGTAGTACACCGACGCTTGTGACAATTAGAAAGCCCCCAACCATGCTCGAAAGTGACCAGTTGAATTCGTTTTCTTGTCCGTAAGTATTCATGATTATCTACCTTTATAGAGATGCTGATTTTAAATAAACTCCTCTATCTCATGCTGAATAGACTGCCAGGCAATTTCTACATCTTTTTGAGTCGTTTTCCAATTTGCAATTGATACTCGAATGGCAGGAATCCCTTTATAAATGGTTGGAGTCAAGAAAACATCCCCTTTTTCTTTTAGTCTTTGCAAATAGCTTTTGATCAACTCGAAGGATACTCTCTCCTCTCCTTTTTTGAAGGTGAAACATATCCCATTTAAATGTACAGGGGCTAATAATTCAAATGCATCTGAGCGATCAATTTCTTCGCCTAGCCATTCTGCTAATTGACAATTTCGCTCCACGATCTCGGCATATCCTTCTTTCCCGTATGCCATCAGCGAAAACCAACTCGGCATTGCTCGTAGGCGACGTGAGTTTTCAGGTGTTAAATGGACAAAATTGCTGCTACTAATATCCTGCCCAAGATACACCGCCGCATTCTGAAAAACTTCAGCTTGTAAACTTAGATGACGCGTGAATTGAATCGCCGCATCATAGGGCACATTGAGCCATTTATGTGCATCGATCGTGATGGAATCGGCTTGATCCATTCCTTCTACTAAAGAGCGATATTTTGGCGAGCAGGCGGCAAATCCGCCAAAGGCAGCGTCAACGTGCAGCCAGAATTTATAGCGTGTTTTTAATGCCGCAATTGCAGCGAGATCATCAAAATCTACGGTGTTGACCGTGCCTGCGTTAGCGACCACGATAGAAGCTCGACCCTTTTGAGCTTTAAGATGATCTTCCAATATCGAAATATCTATTGCTTCTCGATTTGGGATGCAGGGGATACTGGTGATCGCTTCGCGTCCCATCCCAAGCATGGACAGGGATTTATAGATGCTGGAATGTGGCGTCGCACTGAAAATTTGAATTTCTTCCCTTCCCCATAGACCTTTCTCGGCAAAATTTATGCCCCGTTGATGACCGACCCATTGACGGGCCAATGCCAAACCAACAAAATTCGACATCGTTGCCCCGGTCACGAATGAACCTGTGTAATCTTCAGGCAATCCGAATAATTGGCGCAGCAAGGCAATCGTTTCTAATTCCAGTTGCGGAGCAATTGACTCATCTGACCCCAAACTGTTTTGATCATAAACACTCGTTAGCCAATCCCCAGCCAAGGCTGCGGGAGTCACCCCTCCCGTCACAAAACCATAATAGCGTGGCCCCGCGCTACCGCTCATCCATGCAGCATAGCGCTCTTTGAAAAGCTCTAGCGTTTTCAGAGCGCCGATCCCTTTGTCGGAGATGTTCACTTCTTCAAAATCGGACGGGGATACTGTGCCAACAGGGCGCGTGTCTACTTTTGATAAAAAGCGATTTGCTTCAGTAAGAATATTCTCTAGTAATTTGTCGAGTTTTGTGCGGTCTTCTGATAGAAATTTATACATTTGTTTACTTTTCACCAAGTTCGTTTTCTTGCCCGTAAGTGTTCAAGGTTTATCCTTTAGATGTATTTAACTTGAGCAAGATAGTGTAATAGTTACATTGTACGATTCTATGAAATTTTATGGAATACCCCAAACATGAGCAACGCCATTGCCATATGTTACTAAGTATCGCCCGTCTGGGGTGAAATCAACAGAGCAACAAGTGTTCAATTGGCGAAGTTCGATTCCTGATTGAGCATCCCACAAACGGATTGTGCCGTCATAGCCGCCCGAGACTAACAAATTGGATTGTGGGTTAAAGTCCAAAGAGTAAATTTTTCCAATCCAACCATCTCCATAGCGAATTTTATGACCAGTGAGCTTTGATTGAAGCATCAATTTACCGAGGTTCCAAATAAAAATATCTGTTGGATTTCCAATAGCAAGAAATTGTCTGTCCGAACTGAATGAGAATGCTTCAATAAAATCATAATCAGACTTATTCTCTATGGGCAAAATGAATTTCTCACCTGTTTTTATATCTTCAAAATATGGTTCATACCAATCATTATTTTTAGCAAACCCAAATACAGCTAAGTTGCCTTGTCCATTAAAATGGTGTTGTTCACTAGCTGTAAAACTATAACCATAATTGTTCTGTCCATGATTTATGATTTTTCCAGACTGTAAGTCTAATTCTAATATATTGGCATCTGTTAAGAAAATACTCAAACCATTTGGTGCAAAGGTAATTGGTCCTGAAAGATTATTCTTTAGATCCCATTCGTATGTGACTTTACCCGTTTGTAAGTCCCACATACGAAGAGTGTTTGTGTCAATTGTTGCAAATGATTTGTGGTCAGGAGCAAAGCTAAAACCTGTAATTTCGCAACACTCAAGTTTTAGAGTTTTTATACTTTTACCGTTTTGGATATTGTAAATCTCAACCTGTCCGGAATAAGTTAATGTTGCTAGCGCATATCGCTCATTTCCGTCAATCTTGACAAACCCAGCTTCTGCCACCCCAAAATCAGTCATTGGAATTTTTGCAACTCCTTCTTTTGTTTCAATATCGATTATATTAATTCCCGTTTCCCCATAATAAGCAAGGAACTTACTATCAGGGCTTAAAGTAAGCATATCTCCCAGAGAAGATGCATCAATATCTATGTCAATGCTAACCAATTCATCTCCATTCACTAGATCAAATATCAATATTTGATGCTCCATTGAGCAAGCCCCTAAATCTTTATTGCGGGTGATATTGAAGTTACAAAGCTTAAATGGTTCTCGGTTTTGTGTAAGAAAATTAAGTGTCTCACTGCTTTCCTGATAACTTGTCAGGAATATTTCCGTATTATCATGATTGAAAATGAAATCATAGGGCACATCAATTGCAGCAGAAACTATATGCCCATCAGTTTGATACGAATCTATAAATTGGCCTGTTTGGGATTCTATAATGGAAAGGCCTCTTTTACCACCAAAAACTAATTTCTCCCCGTTTTGAGAAAACGATAGTGCTACAGTCGTATACCCAATATCGCGTTCAGCAAATATTTGCTGACCAGTTTTTGCATCCCACAAGATCATTGCTTGTATTGGTGAGCCACACCCAAGACAGTCTCCTCCAATTGCAGCAACATATCCTCCGCGACCATAAGCTAACTCATAAGTTTCCACCATGTCACCCTCAAGGTGTTTTATCTGTTGTCCTGAAAGTACATTCCATAAACTAGTTTTTCCATCTGCAGCAAGAGCCAAAACATTTTCATCTGGGCTAAATGCAATCGCGGAGACAGAACCTTTTACGTCAATAAAACTGTTTTGCTCGAAGGTTTCACCATCATAAAGAAAAATACCTCGCCCCGTTGCGACTGCTAATTGCTTTCCATCGGGAGAGAATTCAATATCTTGCACAGTTCCTGTGCCAAAAACATTCAATTGCACCATTTTTGTTCCTGCGTTGAATTCGGTTAGCGTTAATGGATGGGCAGAAATAGGAGCCACCGCTATAGGTAGCATTGTTTTGGTTGGGATAATCGCAATAGGTGGTGGTGTTTGTGATGCGGGGATTTGTGTAGGAATTGCTGTTGACGAAGATGTAGGAGACGCTTTAAATGGTATGCAGCCCGATAAAACCAAAGCAATTAAAAATGGAATATAGGATGTTCTTTTCATCTTAGAATTCTCCCTAAATAATTTATAAGTAGGACTTTCGCTTTAGGTAGGCTGAAAAGCTTTGATAGTAGGGTTCTGC
>CAZOOX010000080.1:0-16621 GCA_964581545.1 uncultured Anaerolineaceae bacterium | reverse complement strand
TCTGATGAGAGCAGGTGTAGGCGCGTTCAGGGTCTGCAAAATAACCGCAAGGGCAAGGATTCATCGCAGCGATCAATTGGAAATTGGCAGGGAAAGTCAACGAACCTTGCGCTCGACTAATGGTGACGTGTTTATCTTCCATTGGTTGACGCATCACTTCGAGGACGCGCGAGCCAAATTCGGGAAATTCATCTAAAAAGAGTACGCCGCGATGGGCAAGGGAGATTTCGCCCGGGCGTGGCCAATTACCGCCACCGACCAAACCGGCATGGCTAATAGTATGATGCGGGGCACGGAAAGGATGATTTTGCATTAAAGGCGTATCAGCGGGGAGTTGGTCTGCGACTGAGTAGATTCTGGTTGTATCAAGGGCTTCTTCGATGCTCATTTCGGGCAAAATGCTGGGCATGGCGCGCGCGAGGAGGGTTTTTCCTGCGCCGGGCGGTCCCATTAGAAGCATATTATGGCTTCCAGCAGAAGCGACTTCGAGAGCACGTTTGACGTGTTCCTGCCCCTTGATCTCGGAGAAGTCGGTGATATTGCTGGGAGTAGGGAGTTTGTCTACGATCGGGGGGATGTGAGGCTCAATCGTTTTTTCACCGATCAAATGCTTATATAACTCGGAAAGTGATTTAACCGGTATTACGTCTAAATCGGGGATGAGGGCGGCTTCCGCTGCGTCCATTTCAGGAACAAATATCCGTTTAAATCCCTGCTCGCGGGCGGCGGCAGCCATCGGCAAAATCCCCTTTGAGTGACGGACTGTGCCATCCAGAGAAAGCTCGCTGATGACCATGGCTTCATCCACACTATCGGGCGGGACGAGCATTTGCATGAGCAGAACGCCGAGCGCGATGGGAAGATCGTAAGCGGGACCTTCTTTGCGGACAGCAGCAGGAGCGAGATTGACGATAATGCGTTTGCGAGGATAAGGGAGACCACTGTTTTTAATGGCGGCCTGAACGCGTTCGCGACTCTCTTTGACTGCCTGGCTCGGGAGCCCCACAATATCTGTGCCTGGCAAGCCTCTAGTTGTATCAACTTCGACTTCGACGATGACACCTTCTAAACCCACAACGGCGCAAGAGAATACACGAGATAGCATGGAAAGAGTTTAGGTTAATTTGGGGGGTATGTCAATTGAAATTCGTAAAATAGATTAATCCTTGTAATGAAAAAAATAAATTTGTATAGTTTAGATAAGGCTTGTTTAAAAAACATAAGCCAGCAAGAGAAAGGAGTACGCAATGTCTAATATAATTATCTTTATTGAAGATAAGATCAGAGACGAGCGCGTTCGTATCAGAGCTAATGTAAACAGCCCCGTTGAGAAAATAATTGCATGGTACACCGAAGAGTATAGACTACCACACCGCGATTTTGACTTAGGTTACATCAACTATCATCTATTTCGGGCGGTGGACAAAACAAAACTCTCCGCTCAAACTACTTTAGGGAAAGCCAATATAGCCGAAGGGGAGTTGCTGCAATTAACCAGCGCAGAAGGTCGCAGAGTATGGAGAGTGGTTCAAAAAATACTGGATGAAATAGAATCCCATACAAAAGACAAAATCACAGGAAAAATCAAAGACAGAGTTACCGAAGAAGTGTGGGAATGGGCCACAAATAAATTAGATGAAATTGAAAAAACACATACTGGCGGAGATCGTGTTGATCGTATCTGTGATCTGATTGATCAAATTGGTGGCCCAACGAAAATAGTTGATATTGCTGAAGAAGTTGTTGATGTAGTTGAACCATATAAGGCTACTAGCAAAGGAGTCGGTGGCAGCGTAGGAGGAGCTATTAAGTCTGGTCTTGCTACAGTTTTCATTGGTGGCAGCCTAACGGTCGTGATTATTGGGGGGATTCTCTTATATAATTCCATCTTTCCACCCTCACCAACACCAACTAAAGAACCTACTGCTCCTCCTCGTGCAACGAAGCAAGAATTACCTGAGCCTGAGAATATTGACTCGGATGGCGATTATCTTTTCGATAATCAAGAAATAGAGATTGGCACTGATCTCAACAACCCAGATTCAGATGAAGATGGATTATTGGATGGCGATGAGGTATTGGAATTTAGAACTAATCCATTATATCCTGATACTGATGGTGACAGTTATTGGGATGGAAAAGAAATAGAAATGGGAACCAATCCTTTAGACCCTTATGATCCTGCTTTAGAATCTGCTTCGCAAGAAGCTGAAGAGCATTTCCATCGGGCTATGGAACTAACGACAAGAAATGCTTTTGACGAAGCCATCTCTGAATTTAACCAAGCAATTGAGCTTGATCCTGAAAATGACTCGTATTATATTGAGAGGGGCAAGGCTTTCATGTCTCTGGAAGAGCTAGATGCCGCTTTATCTGATTTCATGGTAGCTATAGAAATCAATCCCGTGGACGCTTATTATTGGGTACAAAGGGGGCAATGCTATGGGAGGATGGAAGATGACCGATCAGCAATTGCTGATTTCACTCAGGCAATCAAGTTAGATCCAAACTATCCTGATCCATATGGTTATAGAGGATGGAATTATGCAAATTTGGAACAATATGATGCAGCTCGCGAAGATTATAAAGTTTTCCTGTCCTTAACGGGAAATAACCCGGATTATTACGACTGGCGAGAAAACGTTCAAAGCTGGCTAGATGAAAACCCATAAACGGCTAACTTGATTTGCTCCTCTCAAGACCCACAAGGGCGCAAGAGAAAAGAGGAGAGAGCATGGCATAAGATGGACGTCAATTCTTTTTTCGTCTTATAATATCTTTGTCTAAAACTACCCTCTCTCAAGGAGTCTCCATGTCCCAACCCCGTGTAGTTCACCCACCTAAAGGAACAGAATTAACCTGCCAAAACTGGCTCATCGAAGCTGCTTATCGCATGATCCAGCATAACCTTGACCCATCAGTGGCAGAAATCCCTGAAAAATTGGTTGTCTACGGCGGGCGCGGACAAGCCGCTCGAAATTGGGAATCCTTTGACGCTATTCTCGAATCGCTTAAAAATCTCGAAGAAGATGAAACTCTCCTTGTTCAATCGGGCAAACCCGTTGTTGTTTTCAAATCGCATACCGATGCCCCGCGCGTCCTCATCGCCAATTCCAACCTTGTCCCCGCTTGGGCAACTTGGGAACATTTTGACGAACTCGCCGCCAAGGGACTGATGATGTATGGACAAATGACCGCTGGCTCGTGGATCTATATCGGCACGCAGGGCATTTTGCAAGGCACATACGAAACTTTCGGCGCACTTGCGCGTCAGCGAGGGTGGGAATCTCTGAAGGGAAAATTCGTCCTGACAGCAGGACTAGGCGGAATGGGCGGCGCACAACCTCTGGCGATAACGATGAACGAGGGCGTCGGCTTATGCGTGGAAGTGGACGCCGCCCGCGCAAATCGCCGCCTAGAAGACCGCTACGTAGACGTTGTGCTTGATTCCCTTGATGAAGCATTAGATTTGGTAAAAAGCTCGGTTGCCGCTAAAAAAGCCATCTCCATTGCGTTGGTTGCCAATGCGGCAGATGTGCTGCCCGAAATGGTTGCTCGTGGCATCGTCCCGGATGTAGTCACAGACCAAACATCCGCGCACGAAGCGCTTTTCTATGTCCCATCTGGCTTAAGCGTCCCCGAGGCAGACGCCCTCCGTGAATCTGACCCCGATAAATATAAAGAGATGTCCCGCGATTCGATGGCGAAACACGTTCAAGCCATGCTCGATTTCCAAAAAATGGGCAGCGAAGTTTTCGACTACGGCAATAATATCCGTCAGCAAGCATTCGATCATGGTGTAAAAGATGCCTTCGACTTCCCCGGCTTTGTCCCCGCCTATATTCGCCCTCTCTTCTGCGAAGGGAAAGGGCCTTTCCGCTGGGTGGCTCTCTCTGGCGATGAAGAAGATATTCTCCGCACAGATGAAGCCATCATGGAACTTTTTCCTGACGACGAACATCTCCATCGCTGGATCAAGATGGCACAAGAGAGAGTTGCCGTGCAAGGCTTGCCCTCGCGCATCTGCTGGTTGGGATATGGCGAGCGCGAAAAAGCTGGTTTGAAATTTAACGAGTTGGTGGAAAAAGGGATAATATCCGCACCCATCGCCATCGGCCGTGACCATCTTGATTCTGGCTCTGTCGCCTCCCCAAATCGTGAAACTGAAGCGATGAAAGACGGCTCTGACGCTGTTTCCGACTGGGCGATTTTAAACGCATTAATCAACGCCATTGGCGGCGCGACCTGGGTTTCTTTCCATCACGGCGGCGGCGTAGGGATGGGCTACTCGCAGCACGCGGGGCAAGTCATCGTTGCTGATGGCACACCAGAAGCTGAAGCACGCCTCTCACGTGTACTCACGAGCGATCCGGGCATGGGTGTTGTCCGCCACGCAGATGCCGGTTATGATATCGCCATCGACGCGGCAAAGCGTCACGGCATCAAAATGCCCATGTTGAAGTAATCTTATTCACAGAAACTCGGTTTTTCATTCGAGAAATCATCCGTGGGACTGAGCAGTTGAGTTTGGGAAAATGAAATATTGCCAAGCAAAAACCGAGTTTCTTAATCCCCCAAAAGGAGAATCTTATGACCGAAACAAAGGCACATAATTGCGAGACTTGCCCCATGCGCCTAAAAGCGGAGGAAAAGCCCAAATCCTTCGTGGCTCGCCTATGGAAATGGCACACCAAATGGTGCCCTGGCTGGAAGGCCTATCAGGAATCTCTGCAAAAAGCAGGATAAAAAGAAAATTCCCCTTCAAGATATGAAATCCTGAAGGGGAATTTTTTAGCTCAAATAATCTCGCAGATCGCGACTGCGCGAGGGATGCCGCAGCTTTCTTAAAGCCTTCGCTTCAATTTGGCGAATGCGTTCGCGCGTGACATCAAATTGATGACTCACCTCTTGCAGAGTATGCTCTTTATTATTATTTAGTCCAAAGCGAAGTTCCAAAACTTTTCTTTCTCGCTCAGAAAGAACATTAAGAGCACCTTGTATTTGCTCTCGCAGCATTTCTCTTGTGGCCGCATCTGAAGGCGAGATAGCTTCTTCATCTTCGATGAAATCACCCAGCAAGCTGGAGTCATCACCACCAACGGGAACTTCCAGCGAAACTGGTTCTTCGGCGACTCTTAATATCCCCTCTACTTTTTTCGCGGCATTATCCCAACGTTCCTGAAGAACAGGCGGGATAGCTTCTTTTTTGCTCTGTGCCGCAAGAATATCTTGAATATCTTCTCTTTCGAGATAGTCTGTTCCCAAAACCAACTCAGCCGATGAAGGTGTGCGCCCCAATTCTTGTGTCATCTTACGTTGGACACGGAAAATGCGGCTGATCGCTTCAAAGAGATGTACAGGAATGCGAATTGTGCGCGCCTGCTCGGCGATGGAGCGATTAATGGATTGCCGTATCCACCAGGTAGCGTAAGTGCTGAATTTAAAGCCTCTGCGTGGATCAAACTTATTGATCGCGCGTAGCAGACCCAGGTTTCCTTCCTGGATCAAGTCCAAAAACGAGACCCCGCGTCCCATATAGCGTTTTGCCACGCTCACAACAAGGCGAAGATTGGCACGAGAAAGCGCCTGAGAAGCGGTATCCGCCCTATAGGAGACTGCATCCAACTCCCAGCGAAGTTCCTCATCGTCCGGTAAATTTCTATAAATAGTCTGGCGTACAGGCATTTTTTTCTTCGAATGGATATAGTTTATTAGCCATTTGGCAGTAGCGAAGGGGAGCATGTAAAAAGACAGGAAAACACCATAAACCTGGCCGCAGAGTTGATTCCATTTTTCATCTCTTCCCCAGTCACCGCTGTCTAAAAATGCGCGTGTATATGATGGTTTATCTTTCTCCCAGCTCTGGTGCAAAGATTGCGCTTCTGCCAACATAAGGCCAAGGTCGGGCAGATCTACCTTATTTTCCACCACAGATTTTTGCAAACTCTTCCAAAATGTGAGTAAATCCTTAACGATAAGTCGATAAGTATTTCTTTCTACAGAAGTATCTCCCTGAACAAGCAGGCAACGGGATGATGTTACAAAGCGTTGGGCTTCAACCATTGTTGCAAGGCGAAACTCGCTATTTACATCAAGAAGCTCTACGCGTCCGATCTCACGCAAATATAAGCGAACGGGGTCATTTGGAATATCAAGCTCTTGTTGCTCATCTGCTTCCTCTACCTCTTCTTTTTCAATTTCGCTAAGACTTGCTTCATCTGGCTCTTCGAGTTCAAAAACCAGATTGCGTGCATCAAGAAGCTTTTTTTGTTCATCAGGGGTCAAATCTCTTAGTTTTTTTATGACTTTCTTTGTCATGGCTATCCCTTATGTGCGTTGAAAGAACGAGCTAAACCTTATTTCTGAAAAATCCAAAGATTATCCAATTACTTCACACGGCGCATTCTCAAATGTCGCTGCGCCTCATCCAAAGTGCGTAACATCAGTGTATGTTTCAACACAGTTTCCTGATATTCGCCTCCCAAATTCCCTTTTTCTTGTGCTTCCTCCTGAAAAAAACGAAGCTGGTTTAAACTATCGCCCAAGACCGTCCGGCGCAATTTGATCACGCCCCGCAAGGCTTCCTCGAGCAAACGCTCTTCCACAGAACTAAGCCCCTCTGTTTCGGTCAATAATTTTTGTGCCAACTCGGTCAAATTTTCTGGCAAATGTTGAGAAACATAATCGTGCGCATCCAAAGCATCTTGCTCCAGTGAGTCTTTAACCACCTGAAAGAGCATTTGGTTTTCAGTATACCCGAAATCTTCATCACCCAATGCGTTTAGAGAGAATTCCTGCAAAGCACGGTCAAGTCTATATAAGAGGTCAGGTTGACGAATTAGGATGCCCAAGCAATACTCTTCAATTTTTTTAGAGGGATGTGCAGCCGCAACGCCCGTGACCTTAGGCTGGCTCGGCGGTGATTGAGCATCTTTTTGACGTGAACTTGATCGCCGCGAAACACGTTTTCCTACCGCTTTTCCGCCAATTAAAGCACGCTCGTCCACTTTCAACATCCGTGCCAATTGCTGCCTAAAAGTCTCTCGCTCAATAGGATTTGGCAAATCAGCGATCAAGGGTAAAACCTGTGAGGCAATATCCGTTTTTACTTTGGCATCATCCAAGTCACGCCCTGCGGCGAGGCTCTCCATCACATGCGTTACGATAGGTTTTGCGTTGGCAATGATCTCTGTCCACTGCTCCGGGTTGCGCAAAACGACCTGGTCTGGGTCTAAACCCTCGGGTAAACTCGCAACGCGCAGGTCTGCTTGTAAACGCGCTTCATGGCGTAAGAAACCACGTGCATCAAAACGCAGTTCCCCTTCGCGGTCTAATGATTTTCGAGCTGCATCTAGACCGCGTAAAATGGCTTTTTGCCCGGCTGCGTCGGGGTCTAGCGCAAGGACAATATGATTGCCCGGTGTATAGCGTTTTATCAGACGTAATTGCCCCTCACCAAGTGCTGTGCCCATCGGGGCAACGATATTCTCAAAGCCAGCTTGGTGCGGGGTGATCACATCGAGATAGCCCTCCACGACCACAGCCTGGTCGAGGGTGCGGATGGCTTTTTTGGCCCGATCCAGCCCATAGAGGAGATTGCTTTTATCAAAAAGAGATGTTTGGGGCGAGTTTAGGTACTTTGGTATTCCTTCCGGATCCATTGTTCTTGCACCGAATCCAGCCATTCGTCCACGTGCGTCGCGGATGGGGATCATTAAGCGATCCCGGAATCTGTCGTAGCGTCTCCCGCTATCATTTTCAGAGAGCATTCCGGCATCCATTAGATCTTGCTCTGTATGCCCGCGTTCGGTGAAATGTTTTGTGACCATATCCCAGCTATTGGGAGAATAGCCAAGGGTAAAGGCTTCGATTGTTTCGTCGGTGAGACCGCGCTTTTCACGTAGATAAGCGAGTGTTTTTGCGCCAGCAGGGGTCTTGAGTTGCTGATGATAAAAGAGAGCGATCTCTTCGAGCAGGGTGCGGAGTTTTTCGTTTGCGTCGCGTTCTTCTTTTTGCTGCGGCGTATATTCTTTGAGTTCAACGCCCGCTTTTTGTGCCAAGTGGCGGAGAGTTTCTTTGAAATCCCAGCCTTCTTTTTTCATGACGAATTTGAAAATATCGCCCCCGTCGTTGCATTCGCCAAAGCATTTCCATGTGCCTGTCTCTTCCCAAACCACGAAAGCGGGTGTTTTGGTATTGCTGTGGAAAGGGCAAAAACCCGTGTGGTTTCGCCCCGACCGACGCAGCTGAACACCACTCTCGGATACGAGGTCAATAATATTTAGGCGGGCTTTGATTTCGTCTACTGTGGACATGGGTTTAAGGTTGAATGTGGAAAGTTTAAGGTAGGTGAATTATAGACGATTTTGGTGGATTTTATTACGAACTATTTATCTGGAGTGCTGAATTTGGAGAGAAAATGCTAATCTGTCATTGCGAGCGGAGTTTACGAAGCGTGGCAATCTCCACCCTACTTGGGGATCGCCACGTCGAGCTAACGCTCTCCTCGCGATGACGTTTTTACTATTTGAATATTATTTATTATGCGAAGCAGAATACCCAGTAGCTTGCTACGGGGTTCCACGCTCTAGCAAAACCCGATCCGAAGGGGAAAAATTCCGTAATACCCCGTCAGCTTGCTGCGGGGATAGGAATTTTTAGGGTTTTGCAAATTTATTTGTCTGCAATTAGTGATTGAACGATTCTTTCAAGAGTAGATTCGTTGATCATGCCAGAGCTAACACTCACGATTTTTCCGTCAGCGTTAATAAAATAATGTACAGGTATGCCCGAAACTCTATACGAGCTTGTTGTACTTTTTTTAGGATCAAGCAAAACCGGATAAGACATGCTATGTGAAGAACGGTATTTTTTCACTTTGGATTCTTTATCACCTACATTGATCGACAAGATCACAAAACCTTGATCTTTATATTTTTTATAAATATTATTCAGTGCGGGGAGTTCTTTCTCACAATAAGTACACCAAACAGCCCAGAAAACGATCATAACGGGTCGCCCGGAATAACTGCTCAGGCTCACGTTATTTCCGTTCGACACATTCTTCAGAGTAAAATTTGGCGCATAATTGCCGACAGAAGCACCTGTAATGCGCGGTGGTTTTGTAAATGTGGCCATTGGCGGGATCGTTTGGGTGGGAACCGCGCTAGGCAAAGGTGTTCTTGTCGGCAGGGGCGTAAACGAAGGCGTTGGTGTCCATGTTGGTGGTAGCGATTGCGGCGGTCTTGGTGTATTTGTTGGCAAAAGAATTTGGGGTGCTGCTGGAACACTCTCCACATTTGTTGCATTAACGATCATGACACCAAAATAACCGATTCCAACGATACCCAAACAAAAGACAATTGCGACAATAGCGATGATCCCGCCGCTGATCTTTTGCTGCTTTTTGGGCGGGGATTTCTTTCTCCGAGGGGGAGGAGATGCATCTCTGTGCGGCTCAGACGTGATTTGGGCTTGCTCCCGCGCCGAGTGATTTTCTCTCGACAAATGGCTTGATCCTGCCATTTCGCTTTCCAAGGCATCTTGGTCCAGAAAGGCTGGTGCTGGCTTTCTTAGAGCAGAGAGTCGGGCACGTGCCCCTGCATGAGCAGGGTCTAAACGCAAAACACGATCCAGACAATCTTTTTCTTTTTTCTTATCCCCAATGGCTTTACTTAATAACCACCAGGCCTCTGCAGAATTTGGGTTACGTCTCAGGTGCGCGACCAATAGCTGACGAGCATCTCCGCTTTTGCCGTTTTGCAAAAGTGTTTTGGCTTGATCTAGGATGCTCTCTTCTTTCATACTTTACCTTTCCCTCTCCTTATGCTTGCTAAAATTTCTTAGCCGTAATTATAGACGTTTTTTGGCTTTATAGCATTAGAGCTTGTCTTCGTCTTTTACCCCTGCCGCATCCACCTTTTGACGGCATCATCGGAGTGGTTGTGATTACCCATTTCGTCCAGCAATGTAGCAGGATCTGCGTTAGAAATTATTCCATCGCTGTGTTCCTGGAAGATGAATCCTTCTTTGGCAAAGTGTTCGATCATGCCGAGCATTGGCTGAAAATAGCTGCGTACATCCAGCAAGCCGACGGGTTTGCCGTGCTCGCCAATTTGCTTCCAGGTCAGGGTTTCAAAGAGTTCGTCGAGGGTGCCAAATCCGCCAGGGAGGGCAATGAACCCGTCGGCGAGTTCATGCATGCGGGCTTTGCGGGCGTGCATGGTGGGTTCTACTTCCATACGGGCGAGATTGTCTTGTGCCAATTCGGGCGTATTCATGCTGGGGATAATTACGCCAACAACTTCGCCGCCATTTTCTATCACGCCATCGGCGACTGCGCCCATTAGGCCTGTTTTTCCACCGCCATAAATTAAACGGATATTCTTTTTTGCCAGAACTGCGCCCATTTGACGCGCAGCAAGCAGATAATCCGCATGTACCGAATCGGATGATCCGCAGAAAATGCAAATTGATGAGAAATGTTTCATGGGAGAATGCCTATTTAAAATCCAAAAGAAGAAAGAGTGAAACTTACTTTGCCAACTGGCGCACCATATTATAGTGTTCCATATTCACAGGGCGTGGATTACTGATCACATCTTTGAGCGGTGCCATGGTGATGTCGCGCCCGCGCAATCCGATCAAATAGTCAGTTTTCCCTTCGAGCAAAGCTTCTACAGCCCGAATGCCGAGCCGAGTGGCCATAAGACGATCAAAGGCTGTTGGTGAACCGCCGCGTTGGATATGTCCGAGAATGGTGACGCGGGTTTTGAAGCCTACATCCAATTCGTCAAGACGCTTTGCCAGGTCGGTAGAACGGATATGCGCTCCTTCTGCTGCGATGATGATGGCGTGATTTTTGCCACGCCTGTAGGCATCTTCGACTTGCTCTGCCACATCTTCTACCGTTATCGGGAATTCAGGGCAGAGAACAATATCGGCGCCAGAAGTGATCCCGGCTTGCACCGCCAAATAGCCGCTGTTGCGCCCCATTGTTTCAACCAAAAAAGCACGGGTATGTGAAGAGGCTGTATCACGCAATTTGTCTACCGCTTCTGTGATCGTGTTTAGAGCGGTATCCACGCCAATGGACATATCTGTGCCCCAAATATCGTTGTCAATACTGGCAGGCACCCCAATTACTTGCACGCCTTGTTTGGCAAGAGCGTGCGCACCATTTAATGTGCCGTCGCCGCCGATGGCGATCAATCCATCTATGCCTTCTTCGTTCATATTGCGGATCGCTTCACGTTGTCCGCTTTTTTCACGGAAACGCTCGCTGCGCTTTGTTTGTAGAGCGGTGCCGCCTTTTCTGAGAAAACCACCGACATCACGGGCGTTTTTCCAACGTTTAAATTCGCCGTTTATTAAGCCTTCGTAACCATTCATTATGCCAACAATATTTGCGCCCTTTAAAAAAGCTGTCCGAGTAATGGCTCTTACGCAGGCGTTCATTCCCGGGGCATCACCTCCTGAAGTGAGCACCCCGATTTTATAGTTATTTTTGTTCATTTTCTTCTCTTTTAACTTGATAGGTATCGAAATCACGAGCGGTAAAGGAATTTGGGAAAATCGCGCGTGCTTCGCGGATAATATCTCTTTCACGGTATCTGCGGGAAAAATGAGTCAGAATCAAACGCTTGACCCCGGCTTGCTTCGCCAATTCGGCAGCCTGCCGTGCCGTAAGGTGTCCAAATTTACCCGCCATTTCGGCATCTTTCTGGATATAGGTTGCCTCGATAACAAGCGTGTCCAAACCACGACAGACCTCAAGCAAATTATCTATACGCCCTACATCCCCCGTAATTGCCAGGCTGGAGCCTTTGATAAGGGAACCCAGCACATCTTCTGATTCGATTCGGGTGCCATTTGCGAGGGTGATGCTTTTCCCCTGTACCAAGTCTCTTCGTTCGGGACCAAAGGGAACGCCGAGCGAATCCGCTTTATCCGCTAAAAAGGGGCGATGGGGTTTTTCTTCAAATTTATAGCCAAAACATCCCGGCCCACGATGTGAAACCTGGAAGGCGCTTACTGTAAAATCTTTGGCTTCAAAAATAATGCCCGGTTCCACCTCGCGCAGGTCAAGCTTGGCTGGCGGTTTTTTGCCGGGCCAGACGACACCATATAATAAATTGTGAACACGTTCCAGCGTGCGCTTGCTGCCAAAAATTTCAAATTCGTCGAGCGCTTCCCAACGCGTGAGAGTGGAGAGCAAACCGGCAAGCCCGAGAATATGATCGAGATGTCCGTGCGTGAGCAAGACACGGGTAAGACGCTTAAAACCCATGCCAGATTGCAAGATCTGGCGTTGCGTACCTTCGCCGCAATCTACAAGAAAGCGATATTCGTCATGTTTGACGATCTGTGCCGACAAGCCGCGCCGAATGGAGGGGGCGGATGCGGAGGTTCCGAGAAAGATGATTTCGAACAAGATTTTTCCTAAGGGTATAGATGAATAAAAAGACGGGGCTTATTGTACCTCGATTGGAGGAAAGGCATCATTCGCAACGAAAGAGAAATGGCCCGCATTTGAGATTATATCGAAACCAATCCTGCACTCTGGGGCGATGATGGGGAGAATCTACTTAGTTGGTGAAGCGTATCAGGATTCGCCTACATTTTAGCGTAAGGCTTCTCTCAGAAAATTTGCTTTCGAAAATCCTCCTATATATATTGATAATTCGGCGAACTGTATCACGGTGACAGCCAAAGAGTTTTGCTATTGCACTAACAGACTGACCTTCTGCATTGGATAAGATAACTTGACACCTACGCAATACAAAGGCATCTTGGGAACGCAACCCCGCTTTTAGCTTCCTACGTTCTTCATCACTTAATTCTCTGGAAAAGAATTTTGGTTGCATACTTCGGTTTATATCACATCGCCGAACATCTTCATTGATTATGCACTAGGGGGGGATGGGGGAGAGAATGTGTCAATTATATTCAGGACGAGTCAGTTTGAGAAGATAATCGTTTTTGTCTGAAAGAACACTTTTTATATGGAAATAAGTTTCAATGAGTTCGTAAAAAAACAGTTCTCTACGACTACAAAATACTGAAATAAATTATAATCATCGCTAAACCCAAATCAATCACAGGAGAAAGATATGGGGTGCATTGATCAAACTGTTTTCATCAGCTATAGACGCAGTAATTTTTATACCGCGCTCGCAGTTTATCAGCACTTAAGAGCAAGGGGCTATAATATTTCTCTGGATTTAAAAAACACATCTGAAAAAGACTATCAAAAAAACATCTTTGAAAATATTAGAGCAAGAGCGCATTTCTTAGTTATTCTTTCCCCCTCTTCCTTAGAAAGAACAGAAGATAATTGGCTACAACGCACAATTGAAATAGCCATTGAAGAAAAACGACATATAACCCCCTTATTTTTAGAGGGACTAGAGCATAATGATCAGAGCATTAGAAAGTCTCTGACAGGAAAACTATCACTTTTAAAGGGCGCAGAAGGGGTACAGCTTAGCACAGAAAATTTCACTGAGAATATAGAAATATTATGCGATCAACATCTAAATCCTCTAAATGATGATATTCTTCTTCATCCATTAAGTAGCTCTGCCGAAAAAAGAATATTGCACCAACAGAAGATCTTTAATAAAATGCGGCCAGTTAAAAAGAAAGAACTTCTTGCTGAGAAATTATTTGAAGAAGGCTACAGCTTTGCGCTGAATAAAAATTTCGCCAAAGCCATCCCTTCTTTTTCAAAAGCGCTACATATTCAGCCCAAATTTTCAACTGCGTACTATAAGCGAGGCTTAGCGCGTGAAAAAGAGGGGGACCTGGAAGGTGCTCTTGCGGATTTTGACCAAACCCTTCGTTTTCAGCCGAATTTTCCCCAAGCGTATATGGCCAGAGGTATTACCTATAGCCGACAAGGTGATTTTGAAAAAGCAATCAGGGATTTCAGCCAAGCCCTTAAGATGCAAGCCGAGCTTGCTGAAGCCTACTACCATAGAGGCAATGCGCGCGGCGCACGTGGAGATATGAAAGGCGCAATTCTCGATTATGATGAGGCACTCCACATTAAGCCAGATTATGCTGAGGCATATAATAATCGCGGGATCGAATACTATAATCAGGGGGATTTTAAAAAGGCAATTAGCAATTTCAACCAAGCTCTGCGTATCAAGCCAAATTTTGCCGATGCTTATATCAATCGAGGGCTGACGCACAGTACCTGGGGGAATTTAAATGATGCTATCGCCAATTTTATGCAGGCTATTCACCTAGAGCCAGATATTGAGGCATCATACTATCATCTTGCAAAAGCTCTAGAGAAGAAAGAAGAGTATAAAGCAGCGCTTAGTAATTATCAGAAATATCTTTATTTTTCTAAGGGGATTCATTATGGTAATCAGGAAGATGCAAAGGAAGCGATTCAGAGGTTGAGAAGGAAGATTAAATAGAAGATAAACTATAGATAGCTTCGAGTGTTTCATTCTTAGCCACAGATTTCACGGATTTCACAGATAAAGGCTTTAAAATCCGTGTGCATCGGTGTAATTCGTGGCTAATCTCGATAGTGGGTAAAAAAAGAGACCGAGTTTTTCAACTCGATCTCTCATTCTTTAGGTTATTCTTCTCCATCTACTGGAGGGAGAGGGCTTGCATCTACCGCTGCGAGGGCGGGATGCGTGACTGATTTCGTGCCAAAGCGGGAGATGATCACGCCGCCGAGGGCGATGGTCGCGATAATGAAGGATACCATCCATCCGATGCAGGGGATCAAGTCGAAGGATGCAGAGATGATCGTGAGCAGCCAAGTGCCAAAGGCTGCGCTTAGCGGTAGCTGCCATTCCTGGTTGATCATTTTTGTGAAACGCGCACCAACTTCAAATCCGAGAGCGATCCATCCGTAGAGCAGGGCGATCATAAGGGCCAGGATCAGCAATATCCCAACTGGAATAAGCAGGATCGTGACCAATAAAACCAATCCAAGAACGGGGGCAAAGACAACGGCCAGGAAACCTAATCCCCCCGCTACCGCTGGCTGCGATATGACGGCATCTGCCACGCGTCGAGTTGGTTCTTCCAGAAAGAGAGCCACAAGCATGGCCAACAAAGCCATTGCAAAAGAACGCCCAAGAATACTGCCTGCGACCCAAAGAGGGTTATCAAAAAGAATTAGCGGCTCTTGTTGAACGAAAGGAACTTCGGGGACGCCGGGGATAGCCGGGATGGTTGGCGCATTGGCATTATTATTTGCCGCATTATAGGAGATCTCGCCAGTCACTTCTGCGCCATCTGCACGATGCAACGATGCGCTGACCAAGGTGAGATTGCCATCGATGAGCGAATTTTCGCCCAAAATTGCCGCCCCGCCAACAAGCGAAACTTCGCCATTTACTTCACCGTTGATCGTCAGGCTTCCACCAAATAGAATAATATCGCCATAGACTTCGGCACCTTCTTCGATCATGACTGTGCCGCCAAAAACGAGAACATCGTTATTTAGTTTTTCACCGCTTTCCAGCGTATAGGAGCCGCCAAAAATAACGGGGCCATCTTCCAGCCCGCTCGCAGACACAATTTGCGTGGGGATAAGAATTAGGCTAAGGGCAAGGATGAATATGAGTATTTTTCTTTTCATTTATGATCTCCTTTTTGGAGGGATTGCTTTTCGTACTTGTTTTTACTTGCTCACGTTTAATGAACATTTTCTTCACTTACAGTGCATACCCTTTCAGGGCACTTGCGCATCAAAAGCAGATGCAATGCACTCTTTGTTAGACTGACTGTTTTTGTACCAGTAATTTCTGTGAGAAAGAAAGGATGAACATCCCGAGAATGCTCAAGAAGCTCAGCCCAAATGCCCAAACTTCTGCGGGGATAAAGCCCGTCGCAACGCGCAAGACCACTCTGCCCGCTTCGCTAAAGGTCTGGATAAAAGACAAACTTGCCACAATAAAAGAAACCCAGGTGGTCAAGATGTCTGCGGGCGAGGAGAGCGCAGCAGTTAATACAGGAGATACTAACCAAAGCAAAGTCCCCACCCCGCTAAGAAAGAGGATCAGCCCGCCGAAGAAATATCTTCGTTTTTGGGCTTTGCGCTGTGCCGCAAGGCGAGCCGTGAATCGATCTGCAAATCCCGGGGCGGGCGCGGCCATCGCAACGTGTTTCAGAGCGAGATTCGCTTCACCGAGCGCCGAGCAAGTTGGGCAATCGGGAAGGTGAGCCCGCAGAGCGCGATTCTCTTTTGGGGTTAGTTGCTCATCGTTGAGCAGTTTCTTTTCAAAATGCTGGTGATCCATAAGGCATCCTTTCTCCTAGGGATGTTTTTTCACTTTCTGCTTCTTGCCAAATTTCACCCAATTGACGTCGAGCACGGAAAAGGCGAGATTTGACCGCAGAGACCGAGATATTCAGGCTTTCGGCAATTTCTTTTTCAGAAGCTTCGTGCCAATAGCGGAGGATGATCGCAGCCCGGTCAAGTTCACTAAGTGATTGAAGCAACTCTTGCATCTCTGCGCTTTGGTCAGTATAGAGGAGGGCTTTTTCGGGGTGTATGGCCGAGGTATCGGGGATATATTCTCGAGGGGTGCCTTCATCATCGTGGAGAGAAAAAGAGGGTAGTTTTTTGCGCCTGAGCTTGTCA
>CAZOOX010000079.1:0-16665 GCA_964581545.1 uncultured Anaerolineaceae bacterium | reverse complement strand
AGGTCTCTAAAAGCAATAGAAACAGTCTCTATGGGCGCAAAAATAAGGTATCAAGATGCTCTGCTAAATTTGTACAGGTGTAGTTTATCGGCGTGCTGATCAAATATTCAACATATTGCTGTTTCGTAATCATATGAATAGATTACAGCTTTCTCGATCTAAGCGAAAGTCCTACTTATTTATTTTCTTCCAGCCATTTTTTTCCAAAAGCTAAAGCCTCATCCTTTTCAGTAATTTTTCCCGTCGCTTGCCCTTCACGGAGTGCTTCCAATAACTCCCCTACAATTGGGCTGGGGCGCAACCTAAAGGCTTCCATAACTTCATGTCCATCCAGGAAACTTGGCGGCTTCACTGTCTCGGCCGGGCGTTCCCAATAATTTTCCAGCAATAGACGAGCTACATCCAACTCCGCTTTCCACAAATCCTCGGGTAAAGAATGCTCATAGGTGGCACGTAAATCTGCCAAGGACAGCAGGATGATGTCTACGCCCGCTTCACGCGTATCCCTGAAAAAACGATAAATTGTTCGGCGAGATGGATTGCCGCTTCGCTCTTGATTTTCATTTTGATCACGTTGCTCAAGCATTCTCCGCGCCATATCGTGGACGCGCAAATGTCCGCGGGTAATCCGTTTCAGTCGATCGATCTCATCATTACTTAGATGCATTTTTCGCGCCCGCTCGGCGACCATGTCCCCGCCTTCAATTTCGTGCCCCAAAAAACGGATCCTACCATTATCTTCTGTTTTGCTTGTTGGGGGCTTTGCCACATCATGATAAAGTGCAGCAAAGAAAAGCAATCCGTATAAAGACCGATCTGTGGTTAAATTTTCAGCAAAATGTTTCGCAAATTGCTCGCGATACCGCCCCAGTTTGAGCACAAGTAAACCATTATGAAAATCAGCTGCTTTTGATGAATCATACTCTGGAGAAAGCGCAGCAAGCATGGATTCGAGATGCCGCATCGTGCTCAGCGTATGCGCCCAAACATCATTCTCATGCGGCGCAGATTGCTCTGCCCCCCTCAAGGCAGCTAACTCTGGTAAAAACTCAGGAAGAACACCAAGCACTTCCAAGGCGCGCAATGCTGTGGCGGGCTGCTCGCCTTCCAGAATTTTGAAAAACTCATCTCTTTGGCGCTCGACGGATGTTTCTGAAAGACCGGCTACCGCTTCTTTCATTGCAGCTCTTGTTTCGGGCAAAATTTTGAAGCTAAAATTAGCAGCCAGTCGTACTGCCCGCAAAATCCGAACAGGGTCATCACTAATGCTTGTTGGCGAACAAAGTTTTAACTCTTTCGCGCGCAAATCTGCTGCTCCGCCGAGAGGGTCATAGAGCTTCTGGCTACGCGCATCCAACGCAATGGCGTTTAGCGTAAAATCTCTCCCAAGCAAGTCTTCTTCGAGATTTTCACCGCGGAAGGCTGCAAAGTCTAGCACATCGCGTGTGCCATTTTCATGAATAACAATAAGGCGCGCTGCGCCGCGCTCACTGTCAAGGGGATAATAGGCTGCGCCGATCTTATTTGCTATTTGGCGGGCAACTTTTAGGGCCTCGGCAGGATCGTTAAGCGTTGGCAAGCCAAAATCAAGATCGTGGCTGACTCGTCCAAGCAGCATATCGCGGACAGCCCCTCCAATTAGATATAAGGGTTGATCTGCGGGGAGGGCATCCACCACATCCGATAAAAGGGGGGGGAGAGAAAGAGGGAGAGGCATATAGGTAATTTCTGGTTTTTCTTTATGACGGGATTTCTTGAGCGCATGGCGAGCTTGCTCGGGCGTGCCGCCATGCGCAACAATTTTCTGGCGCACACGCGCCACCCAACGTCCGGCGTAGGGAGAGTTGGGCGACGGTGACTTGGTCATTTTTTAGTCTTCAGGCTGGTATTTATTGAGGTCAACAACACCAACAAAGGGCAAGCCCCGAAAGTATTCGTCAATATCGAGACCATAACCAAAGACGAATTTATCTTCGATATCAAATCCACAGTATTTGATGGGAACATCCACTTCGCGGCGGGAGGCTTTATCAAGCAGGGTGCATACTTCGAGCGAAGCAGGTTTCTGAACCTTGAGCTTTTCAATTACTCTGGAGAGAGTGTGACCGCTGTCAATGATATCTTCAACAAGCAAGACATGCTTGCCCCGGATATTGATCTGTAGATCGTAAGTGATACGAACATCACCTGTTGTTTCACGCGCACCTACGCCGTAGGATGAGATGCCCATGAATTCGACAACATGAGGGATGTCAATTCTCTTCATCAGATCAACGGTAAAAAAGACACCGCCACGCAAGATGCAGACAAGAAGCAAATCTTTGCCCTCATAATCCTTGCTGATCGCTTCGCCTAACTCTGCGATGCGTTCCTGCAACTCTTCTCTGTCTATCAGAATTTCCGCAAGAAAATTTTTATAATCTTCAACCATTTTTTCTCCTCCTAGCGTGGCACTTTGTGGTGTTCGCGGCAGCGCGCTTCATAGAGTTCATCTGCCCCAACGATCACAACCGGGTCATCAAATTTGGCAGGTTCTCCGTTCAC
Source organism: uncultured Anaerolineaceae bacterium (assembly GCA_964581545.1). Lineage (GTDB taxonomy): Bacteria > Chloroflexota > Anaerolineae > Anaerolineales > Villigracilaceae > Desulfolinea. Next base: position 14,121 of record CAZOOX010000079.1, on the reverse strand, counting down.
AAGCCGCTGTGTACGGCTGGCTTCTCCCCCACAAATAACACAAATGGCGCGCAGTTTTCTTACTTTTTCTGCTTTTGCCATCAGCGCAGGCATGGGACCAAAAGGCTCAGCGCGAAAATCTGTGTCCAAACCTGCAACGATAACACGCAGCCCTTTTTCTGCTAATTCTGTGGCAATGTTGATAATGCCTTCATCAAAGAACTGTGCCTCGTCTATTGCAATAACCGTAGCATCTTCTTCAAGGCGCTTTAGGATTTCACCACTATTTTCAACAGGCAACGCATCAAACTGTGCACCTGCATGAGAAGTAACCTTCTCTGCAGCATAACGAATGTCTATGGCAGGTTTAAAAACTTGTACTTTCTGACGCGCAATTGTCGCACGGCGCAAACGGCGGATCAACTCATCCGTTTTGCCGCAAAACATTGAGCCTGTAATGACTTCGATGGATCCATTATTATGCTTCATGCTACTCCTTGGAAAAATGAAACAGGGTCTGTGTGAATGTGAAAAACATCGAACCAGATAAAAAAAATGGGCAGATGCAAAAGCCTCTGCCCATTAAGTGTACCTGAGTTTATATTTAGTGCAAGCCTTGTATTACTCGGCTTCAGGGAGATCGTATCCCATTGTGCGTAATGCTTTTTTCGCATCGATCAAAGATTTTTGACCGAAACCGGAGATGGCCAAAACTGCTTTTTCGCCTTCTTCATATTTCTTCATGAACTCACCAACATTGGTGATACCAGCTTTTAGTAAAGCATCGTTTGAGCGTTTGGGAAGACCCAATTCTGCAATATCGCGAGTGGGAGAAACAAGTGCCTGTTCTTTAGCTTCTTTGTCTTTAACATACTCTTCACGAGCCTGTAAACGTTTGTAGAAGCGATCAACTTGACCTTCGGTATCAACAATACGTTGCAAATCGCCAGTATAAAAAGGATGGCAATTGGAACAAATTTCAGTCTTGATCTCAGGCTGGGTAGAACCGGTCTCCCAAGTGTTTCCGCAAGCAGCGCAAGTCACTGTGGATTCCGAATAATATTTGGGGTGAATATCGGGTTTCATTTTCTTTCCTTTTTGTCCGGCCTAGTTCTCAAGAGGAACAACATTAACACGCTTGCGCCCACGAGTGATATCAAACATCACTGTACCTTCAACAACAGCAAAGATGGTGTGGTCTTTACCCATCCCAACATTTTTGCCGGGTTTGATTTTTGTACCACGCTGGCGAATCAAGATATTGCCAGACACAACATGTTCGCCTGCGTATTTTTTTACGCCCAGACGTTTTGAATTACTATCGCGACCATTACTACTAGAACCGCCACCTTTTTTATGTGCCATGATTCAACTCCTAACCAATTTTCTCAATCGCCAAACGGGTATATTGCTGACGATGACCTTTTTTAAGTCTATAGCGTTTCTTTGGGTGATATTTGAAAATGATCACCTTGGGGCCCTTGAAATGTGTATCAACAGTCGCTTTGACTTTCACACCATCCACTTCGGGAGTTCCAACAGTGTAATTATCACCATCAACGACCATAAGCACACGCTCTAGATCGATCTTGGTGCCTTCTTCATTAGCAAGACGATCAACTTCGATCATCCCGCCTTCGACAGCCTTATATTGCTTGCCGCCACTTTCAACAATAGCATACTTCATATTTATTCTCCAATCTTCACTCTGCCACATCTCCTGCGAGGACGCTATTCGCACTACTTGCGAAAAGAAATCCCAGCGCCTGATTGCGGGAAAGTTTGGGTTTTGACAAAAATCCGCTCCCGTCCACTTAGCAACGGGAGCTTAACGGGCTGTATTATAGCATAAGAAAGGCGAAAGTCAATAATTTTTTTTCACCAATTCAAGATGCGACTCCGCGAGGAGCGTTTTTTGCGACGAAGCGGTCTCATTGTGGTGAGATTGCGTCGTCGGGTGTGCATCCTCCTCGCAAATTCACCGTATTTTTTAATTTTCAAGCCTTTTTACGGATATATTCCTGCTTGGTAACCTGTGCAATAACCTGCCCCTCTTCATCGACAATATCTACTACATATTCGGGACGAAAAACCGCACCGCTCTGCGTTTGGGCGTGGATCTCGTCTATTTGCTCTTGACTCAAGTGGAAACGCGCTACCACCCTCCCCCGCCCGGGACGGATGAATTTGATCTGCGCCCTCTGATCCCAAACAACATACTCCTTCCCCAAAATATTCATCAACATCAACATAAAGAAGGGATCGGTCATCGAGGCCAGACTGCCGCCAAAATGTGTACCAACATAATTACGGTTATACCAGCGTAATTTCATCGAGACGATCACTTCGTGAAAATCTTCGCTAATATGCTGAACGCGAATCCCAGCGCCGAGATAGGGCGGGTAAATGTTGAGGAGGAGTTTTAGGTGTTTTGGTTTCATAAGAATATTTCAAAATATGCTTCGCGTGGACATTCGCAGAATAGCATACAAAGCCATTCTCTACCAGAACACGCGAAGCTATTTCATATTTATCCCTCCCCCAATGGGACAGGAAACACCAGCACTCACTTCCTCGACACGCGCAATAACTCCGTGGAGCTATTACATTCTGGTCAAAGGAATTTACGGAAGTAATCGGGAGCAACGAAAACCGATGTTGTTGTTATTGTTATCGGGATTGTTCCTGTTGCGATTGGCAGCGCGAAGGTTGTTTTCATTGTTGTTGTTCCACGAGCCACCACGCAGCACTCCTCTGGCGTCCCTACAAAACAGGCAAAAGCCTGTATATGCGTTTTTATTCGGGAATTGCTTTTATCCAACCTCCCAGCAATTTATCGACTTCAACCAAAGAACCATAGGCAAAACGATATTGAGAATGGCTGGTTAATTTACGCTGCTGCGACATACGTAGATACAAGCGTAATTTCTCCAATTCAATATCAGCTTTTAGTAAAAGTTGTCTCTTTCTCTTTTTCGTGCGCGTCGATTCAATTAGAAATTCATAGAATTTAAAAGCGCTATCTTCAAGACGTTTTGCCATTCGAAAGCGCTCATTTTTTGGAAACTTCTCGGTATGATTGAGAAGCCAAAGCAAAAAGTCTGATGTTCGCGCAAAAATCGGGGATTGTTTTCGTTCGTTCAACATAAACTCCTATTCGAAAGGCTGACGGGTTTTAAAAACCTGTCAGATCTGCATAAATTCCTGCCTGAAAAAGAAGAGCTTTGCGCAAGCCAAATGTATCGCCATAGCCAGCGTGATTTATCCAACTTTGCAAGCACATTTGAAAGTTTTTCTCTGTTATTTCTTCTGTGCGAAGTAATTCGACCATTTTTTTCAACCTCCGTTGATAAGCATAGCCATTTGCCGGTTTCAAACGGCGATACTTGGGAAAAACTTGAAATCCTAAAAAAGACACCCCTGTGTGGCAGGGGCGCGAATGGGCCTTGTTTTCATGGATTGTCAGACGCAGTTTTCCCAAAAAGGAGATGATTTCCCTGCGCCAAACACGCAGCTTTTTCTTATCGTTCGCGAAGAGCAAAAAATCATCTACATAACGAAGATAAGCACAGCATTTTAATTCTCGCTTTACATATTGGTCTAATTCATTCAGATAGACATTTGCCCAATTTTGTGAAGTGAGATTACCGATCGGTAAACCGCGCGGGCGATTGGCAGAAAAAAGTGTATCCCCTGAAAAGAAAACTTGGTCATACACACTGGTTTGCGCCCCAGCTCCATTTGAAATAATTTTCATTACCAAGTTCATCACTTTTTTATCTTTAACTGTGCGAGAAAGAATAGAGAGCAAAATCTCATGGTCAATGGCAGGAAAAAACTGACGAATATCAAGGTGCATCACATATTTATTTCGCCGTAAATAATATGTGGTGCGGTCAAGTGCTTTATGTGTGCCCTTCCCGATTCTGTTGGCATAAGAATCAAAGATAAATTGGCGTTCAAAAAGGGGCTCAATAATATTCATGAGCGCATGATGGACAACGCGGTCGCAAAAAGGGGCGGCATTTATTAAGCGGCGTTTTGGTTTCTGAATGATAAAACTATGATACCCACCTGGTTGATAACTTTCGTCTTTTAATGCATATTCAATATCCAATAAATGCTTTTCAAGGTCATATTCAAAAGCAGCTACAGGGGCTTTATAACGCTTAGCTTTAGCCGCTTGCTTATAAGCCTGCCAAAGATTTAATGGATTGTATATTTTATAATAAAGGTGTTTGTAGGTTTTTGGCATAGAAAAAGCTGTTGGGGGCAAGCCCCCAAACCCCCGCTTCAGTTTTCAGAATATCAGAACGCAGCATTTCTGAACTATGGTGAGCGGGAGCAACGAAAACCGATGACGCTGACATTGACACCGGGATCGTACCCGTAGCGACTGGCAGCGCGAAGGAGGTCTCCATTGACGACGAACCACGAGCCACCACGCAGCACTCGGCTATCCGCAACACTTGAGTCTTCACGCCCATCATCTGCATCATAAGGATAACTCTTGTATAAACTAGCGTTCCACTCCCAAACATTACCAGCCATATCATAAAGGCCGTAACCATTAGGTGCATAACTACCTACAGCTTCTGTGTCGGTATCATTACAGTCCACATTGTCATCAAATTTTGCACCATTCTCTGCGCCATATTCACAAACAGGGGCATCGTCACCCCAAGGGTATTGCTTCCCTTCAAGACCACCACGCGCTGCTTTTTCCCATTCTGCTTCGGTGGGTAGGCGGCGGTCTGCCCAAGAACAATAAGCATTCGCATCATACCAGGTGACATAAATGACCGGGTAATCATCAAACGCTGTATTGCCATAGTAACTCTCGCGGGTATAAGAATTGTTTTTATTTGGTGGGTCACAAGCCCCGGCAGAAACGCATAAAGCGTACATCGCATTGGTCACTTCCGTTTGGTCGATCCAGTAGGCATCCAGATCAACGGTGTGAATGGGTTCTTCGTCTGTAAACCAATCTCGCCTGCAATCATCTCTGAATTTCTGGCATTCAGCTAAAGCATCATCGGCATCGCTACCCATTTGGAACTCTCCGGCAGGGACATAAACCAAGGTCATACCATCTTTTGCAGAAAGCATCGTGCTGCCAATGCCCGGTGCTTTGTTGTCTGCCAGAGCTGTTTGCGCCGCTGAGGCAGACAGTGTTTCCAGTGGCATTAGTGTACTTAACATATAACCACCGAATACAAGACATGCCAGTATCACAAAACCAAGGCCAAATATCGTGCCCCTGCCCTGAAAAAGCCTCCTTATCTTTTCCCTTCTTTCTTCTTGCCCTGCTTTTTTCAAAGCATCCTGCCGCGCCTTTTCTTCAGCGATCTCCTTTTGACGCGCTAAACGATCTGCGCGCGCTTTTGCCACTGCAGCCTGGCGCTGGCGTTCTTCTTCATCTGCAGCTGCTTTTGCTGCTACTTGCGCCTGTTCTCTTGCTGCTCTTTTCTCTTTCTCCGCATTAGTTTCTGCCGCTAATTTGTCTTCGACAATTTCCAGTTTCGCTTGCGCCTGTAAATGATTTGCATCCTGCGCAAGAATATCTTTCAGTTTTTGCTGCGCCAGCGCCCAATCTTGCAGGCTTATGGCTGTGTCGGCTTGGGCAAGGAGCTTTTCAATTTCAGCCTGACGTTCTTTGTAGGCAAGTTTCTCTGCCGCGGCGCGCGCTCTCATTGCCTTGGAATGTTCGGCGGCGCGCAAGGCAATTTCAAGCTGTTTAATCAAGCGATAAACATCTGAGCCAAAGGAGTCGTGCTTCACTTGCAAGGCGTTTCGCCGCGCCAACATCTTCAGGTTTTCGGGCAACTCTGTGGAGCGCGGCATCATTGCGCCATCCAACAAAACGGGAATAACGCGGATCTCACGTTCTAATGCTGCCGCCACTTCAACCCGGACAAAATCTTCCGGGTTATCCAGACGCCGTTTCCCCGCTTCGTCTTCAATATTCAACCAGCGCTGCCCGATAACGGCAACCAAAACATCACAAGATTGCACTTCGCCGCGCAAGACATCGACAAAATCTACCCCTGCTTCAATATTTTCCACATCCATAAAGACCGCATCTTCGCCAAAATGCGCCACAAGCCGGTCATAGATACTCAAGGTAGCGTATCTTGTATCGGCTCTTCTATAACTTAGAAAAATGCGTCCTTTTGGTGGAGTGGTCAAAACGAAAGCCCTCTAAAATGATTTTTTTGGATAAATAGATTATACCAATTAAAAGACAAGACTTCCGAATTCTCTGAGAATTCGGAAGTCTTGTTTTCGTTAGAGAGTTTTGTCTGCGCCAACACCCAAAATGGCGAGACCAGTGACTACTTTGGGGTAAAAGTCTGTCGATTTTTGGGGCATCACTTCGTCTGCGGCGGTGCAGGCGGTGATCTGCTCCATGCGCGTGGCATTGACGATGAAGAGGAAAGCTGTCTCTTCTTTGGCAACGCGTTCGTAGCCAAGATCAGGCTCGCGCAGGTATTCGATACCTTTTTTGGAATCGATCACTTCTTCGCTAATGCCCATTACGTGCTCAAGCAAGAGTTTGTGCAAAATGCTCGCATCGAGAGTTTGCCAGGATTCATCACGGGATGGGGCTAATTTTTCCATAACGGAGGCAGATTTCAACTCCAGGTAGTGAATCGCGTTATTGCTCACTAAACCGAAGCAGCCCATTTTGCCAATGACCGAGCTCATTTTAGCTTCAAGCGCAGCGCGATCATCCATTTTTTCAACATCAAAATATTCCGCTGCTTTTGCCAAAATATCATCTGCGCTCATCTTTTCATAGTCAAAGATCAAGCGATGGGTAGGCAAAATCGTCAGGCCCGGATTGCTCATGCTAACGAGAGCGACCATCAGATAATTGAAGGCGGCATCGGCGGGGGCATCAGGGAATTTGGCGCGCTGTTCTTCACGATAGGCAATGGCGGTCTCGTAGCGGTGATGTCCGTCTGCAATAATGAGACCGGTTTTGGGCGCCATCTCCGCTTGAACAGCGGCGAGCACGCTTTCATCTGTGACAACCCACATCTTTTGGCGCACATCTTTTTCGAAGAGTTCACGCACGTCCACATCCGGGTCACGTTGAATTGCAGCATCGAGGATGTTGTCTATTTTATTTTCGGCATCAGGATATAGGATGAAGATATTGCCATAATAGGCTTCGGTGGCACGGGTGAGATTGAGACGATCCATCTTTGGCCCATCGTGCGTTTTCTCATGAGGAAGAACAACGCCTTCTTCAAACTTTGCCAACTCCAAAGCAGAGATCATTGCTTTACGTGTGACCTGCTTGCCGTTGAGCATAAATTCCTGGTGATAGACATAAATAGCCGGTTTTTCTTCACGGACCAAGACACCTTCTTGAAGCCATTTATTCAAAAAAGCCTGCGCACGCGTGTAGACATTTTCTTCAGCATTGTCGCTCTCGAATTCTTTACCCTTGATCATGCGGGTTACATTGAACTCGTTGAGCGCATAGTATTTGTCTTGCAAGCCATGGCGAACACGATCGTAAGGCTGACTGATGACAGTGGCGATATCATCGATTTTTTCGGGGTTATAGCGAATACCATTGAATGGTTTTAGGTTTGCCATTTTTTCTCCAGTTTCTATGAATAAATGACACGGGAAACTTTCACATTCTCCCGTATCATTCACAAATTTTTAATTTAGCCTTTCAATGCGTTTATCACGTTTTTGGCAACTTCTGTGCCTACACGAGCTTTCGCTTCTACTGTGCCGGCACCGATATGTGGCGAACCGATCACTTGCGGTAAGGTGTATAGTTTATGCCCCATGCTCGGTTCCTCGGTATATACATCCAAAGCTGCACCAGCTACTTTTCCACTCTCGAGAGCTTTAAATAGAGCATCTTCGTCAATTGTGCCACCGCGTCCGCAATTGATGATATTAACGCCATCTTTCATTTTCTCAAAGGCAGCAGCATCAAGAATATTGTGGGTTTCTTCGGTATACGGAACATGCAAAGAGATATAGTCCGCGCGAGCAAGGAGATCATCAAGTTCTTTGACCAACTCGATGCCATGAGCAGATGTCACATATGGATCATAAGCGATCACCCGCATCCCGAGCGCGTTCGCTTTATTGCCCGAGGCTTGCCCAATGCTCCCAACACCGATCAGGCCTAAAGTTTTTCCTGCAATTTCCGTTCCGGTGAAGGATTTCTTTGCCCATTTACCTTCTTCCATCGAGATGGTCATCTGCGGGATATGGCGTGCAAGCGCAAAAATATAACCGACTGTTAATTCAGCCACAGCAGCAGTGGAAGCTGTAGGGGTATTGAGCACCTGGATTCCTTTGGAGCCAGCATATTTCACATCGATATTATCCAAGCCCACACCACCACGAACAATGGCTTTGAGCTTAGTTGCGGCATCAATCACCGGTTTGCGGACTTGGGTGCGACTACGCACGACCATTGCATCATATTCAGCAATTTCTTCGAGTAATTCTTCGGGGGTGATATCAGGTTTATTAATAACTTCAATGCCAGCCTCGGCGATCACATCGAGAGCGGCTTGTGCTGTTGCATCGCAAATTAATACTTTCATTATTATTTCCTTTTCCTAAAACAACTAGATTTGTCTTTGCGAGGCGGTTTTATCGCCGAAGCAATCTCCAAGCAGTACAGGAGACTGCCACATCGCAAAAGCACGCTCCTCGCAGAGACATCTAATTTAGAGACCCAAAATATCTTCGATCTGATCAGTGAGCCACTTTAAGTCTTCCATTTGCAAATCGCCCATATGCGCGATGCGGAAGGATTTTTCCTTGAGTGAGCCATATCCATTGGAAAGCATTGCGCCGCGTTTAGCAAGCTCTTTATTTAAATCAGCAATGCTGATACCGCGCGTGTTCTTAATGTTGGTAATTGTTGGGGAAAGATAGCGCTCATCATCTGCGTAAAGCTCGAAATGTTTGCGCGCCCAATCCTGAACATATTTTGCCATTTCAGCGTGACGAGCGAAACGATTTTCAACACCTTCGGCAAGAATGCGATCCATCTGTACATTAAGAGCATGAATTAAGCTGATCGCGGGCGTTGCAGGTGTCTGGCTTTTTACAGCCTTGCCTTCCAGTGCTACGAAATCAAAATAGTAGCCTTTATTTTCAGTTGTCTCTGAGCGAGCATAAGCTGCATCACTAACTGTGATAACGCAAAGTCCCGGAGGAAGCGCAAAAGCTTTTTGAGTGCCAGCAAGAACAACGTCCAGACCCCAGTCATCGACGCGGATTTCTGCACCTGACATAATGCTGACGGCATCAACGAGAACAAGAACATCAGGGTATTTTTCCTTGACGAGGGCAGCGATCTCTTTAATGGGATTTGTAACACCTGTTGATGTTTCATTATGAGTGATACAAACGCTATCAAAACCACCTTGCGCAAGCTTTTCATCCACCATTTCGGGAGTGACAGCTTCGCCCATTTCCACTGTAATAACTTCTGTTTCTTTCCCGTTGGCTGTCGCAATTTGCGCCCAGCGTTTGGAAAATGCACCACAATTTGTCATTAACGCTTTTTTCTGCACACAGTTGCGGATCGCACCTTCCATCATGCCTGTGGAAGAGGATGTAGAAAGATAAATACGATTGTCGGTGTAGAGCATTTTCTTGAGCTTTTCAACGACTTCCCCGTGCATATCGGAATAGAGAGAATCGCGGTGTCCGATCATCGGGACCGCCATTGCTTCAAGGACCTCGTCTACAACATGAGTAGGGCCGGGAATAAAGAGTTTTTTGTACACGGAATGCCTCCAAATAGAGTTGAAATTGATTTTTGTCCATCACGCAAAGTTGTCAGACAACTTCACGAAGATTATACCTTATTTCACAATATAAAAGAAAAAAATCCTGTTGAAATCATGGAGAAAAATTTGTCTAGTCAGTTTTTTGCAAACGGCGAGATTATACCGCATTTGCAAAGAAAAATCCCCTTGAAAAAAAATAATTCACAAAGGGATTTCTTTTATCTATAGGACTTTCGCTTGAACGAGAAAAGAGGGTGCGTCGCACCAAAACGATGAGAATCTGCCCTTCGAAAGAGAAAATGCTTGTCGATTAGCATCTTTTGTCGAAGTTAGTGCGACGCACATCTGCCTGAGCGAAAATCCTAATCTATTTCACTCGCACAAATTTGCGCTTACCAACCTGCAAAACACCAGAATTCGGAAATTCGTCCAGCGCGTTCGTGAGGGTTTCTCCATTAAGGCGAACTGCATTTTGCTGAATCATACGCCGGGCATTTGAGCGGCTATCGATCAGGCCTGAAAGTGTGAGAACATCCAAAAGGGTTTGCCCTGCTTCCAGCTTATATTCTGGCATGTCGTCGGGTATAGCTTTCTTCTGAAAGAGGGCCACGAATGCATCTTGAGCGGGTTGGGCAGCTTCATCTCCGTAGAAGATTCCGACGATTTCTCTTGCCAATTCCATTTTGACGTCACGAGGATGTTTGGAGCCGGAAGCAAGTTCACTCAAGAGCGTATCGATCGTCGCAGGCGAATATCTTGTTGCCAAGCGGAAATAGACTTCCATCGCAGAATCGGGAATGGACATCACTTTCCCAAACATATCTTCGGCACCTGAATTGATCGGGACAATATTCCCGGTAGATTTTGACATGCGCTGCACACCGTCGGTGCCGGGCAAGATCCCGCAAATAATACCGACAAGGGGTTTTTGGCCCGATGCTTCTTGCAATTTGCGGCCACCCATCATGATGTTAAAGAGTTGGTCGGTGCCGCCAATTTGCACGTCTGTTTCCATCGCGACAGCATCATAACCTTGCAGCAGCGGGTAGAAGGTCTCATGCAAAAAGATCGGTGTGCCCGATTCCATTCTTTTGGCAAAGTTCTCTCGCGCCAAAAATTGCTGAACGGTAAAGTTCTGCCCTAAGCGAATCAAATCAACCAGGGTTAATTTTGAAAGCCACTCGCCATTATAGCGAACGAGCGTTTTTTCTTTATCGAGTACACGAAAAGCCTGCTCTGCGTAGGTTTCTGCATTTTCGAGGATCTTCTCTTCGGAGAGAAGAGGACGCGCTTTGTTTTTGTCGGAGGGGTCGCCAACGAGCGCGGTATAGCTCCCGATCAGGAAGGTGATCTCATGCCCCAGATCCTGAAACTGGCGCAATTTTTGCATTGTGATAGTGTGCCCCAAATGCAGATCGGTCGAGGTTGGGTCATAACCACAATATACGCGTAAAGGTTTTCCTGTTTTTTCAGATGCAATTAGGCGCTGACGCAACTCTTTTTCCATTGATTCTTTCATGGTTTCGTCGCCGTATTCAGTGCCTTGCATTAAAAGTTTAACTTGTTCTTCTATCTTCATCATAGACCTTCCTTAATCAAAAAATCGCATCACGCTTTACGCTTGCGTGATGCGAAAACCACGAAACGTAAAAGATCAGGCGCGAGCGTAATAATAACGTCCTTTTTCTTCTTTTTCCAATACTAAATTTGTTTTTTTCAGGATGTCTTCGAGCACTGCTTCACCTTCGACAAAACCCAATTTCCCCTGAATTTCTCCCTGATATTGGACTTGTCCAAGCGTGCGAAACTCGAAATGGGCTTGCTCGCCGATCACCTGAACAGATCTGCCCCACCGAACAGGGACAATGTTAACCTTCTTGACCTCAGGCCAGCTCAGTGCCACCTGTCTAAGTCTGTTCTCAAAAGCGATACCCTTATCATCCAAGCTCATCACGGTACCACGATCCATCCAATTGCCCAGCGAAATGCTGAATGCCGCAAAAATAAGAAAAGCACCGAAAACCCAGGCAATGGTCGGTGCTTCGCCAACTTTCCACTTCAATATTGCAATAGCAAAGGCAACAACAAGGGCCAAAACCCAGGCAGTTGTCTCGCTACGGCGAGAGGATAATTCGGGGCGAAACTCTTTTGCAGACATAGGCCGTATTATACAACAAAAGCCTCTGAGAACAGAGGCTTTAAAGGGATTTTGGTGGCGGTCTCCCAAACCGCCACCAAGCCTAACTCGCACGGTCGCTTTCCCTGGCAAATAGGGAGATTGACTTTCCTTTACATCTGTGTAATAGAAGATAGAAATGTACACATCAAATAAAAAAATCATCCTACCTTTCAACTAATAGCGGACACAATTAGAAATATTCCAGCTATTGCTGCTATGAAACCAATTACAGAGTAAAAGTAGATTGAAAACTTTTTCCCTTTTGATAATTTCTCCCATGGCGTTTCAGGGATAAAATGCGGGTTCATTCCTCTTAGCCAAGCTTGTGCAATCCACGGAGCATTGAAAAGAATAAATAATCCGGGAAGTATCCCGCTAACACAAACTAAAAACATACTCATCAAGCCAATCCACTCTACATTCAGAGCAATCCCTAATACTATTCCTCCTGGAAACAATAGGAAGATCAATAAAAGGTTGAATACTCTAGAGAGGGTAACAATACGTAAGAAGCTATATAAACGCCTATCTGTCATAATTTTACTTTCCTCTTCGTCTTCGCGAAGCAACATCCACATATCTTATCCCATTGAGTTGATGATCTTTTGCTGTCTTCCAACCCATTTCCGGCTTTGGGGCGATCAGCCAAGGAGATAATGGAACGGTTAGACTGACCCCTCCAGAAATGCCAGCTTCAAATCCTAAATAAATTTGCAAAACCCTAAAAATTCCTATCCCCGCAGCAAGCTGACGGGGTATTACGGAATTTTTCCCCTTCGGATCGGGTTTTGCTAGAGCGTGGAACCCCGTAGCAAGCTACTGGGTATTCTGCTTCGCATAATAAAATGTTTCAACAGCCGAAGGGTTTAGAAGGGTTGTAGGCCATGCGCATATCGGGGCAATAGAAATCCCTCCACCAAAAATTATGTTTCCGCTAGCGCAAAAACCATCTATGAGTTCAGTTACTTCTGACGTTGAGGGCGTAGCATTACCTCTCCAATTACCGATATAGCTTTCGGTATAGCCTATTCCATACACTACGCTTCCTTTTACCCCGGGAAAAGGTATTGAAAGATGGAAGTTCCCATTGATATCAACAATAATATTAAATTCAGCAGCACCAACCCCAATTGAAACACTGTGATAGTCTGGATAATCTGACACAGGTGTCAGTGAGCCATCAACATAAGTCCATGTAGGTTCAAATTCATTTCGTAATTGGTAGTACCTAGCAGAAGTGTCGCGCCAAAAAATCCAGGGACTTCTTTCTCGCTTGACTTCTGTTTCATAATATTCTTTTAGTGTCCGTGAACCAATCATTACCGTATCACAATTAACTGTCCAAATTAGCTCTGTCTTCGAATAACCAATTACAGGGTTAGGTAACTGAACTAGATCTAGGGAACCTACTCGTACATAGTCAAAATCTTGCGCATCAAGTAAAAGAGCATAAAACCCCCATCTTTCCTTCCTACGAGGCTTTTCAAATAAATAATGGCTGATTTCAGTAAAGAAAAAATCTTCAACAGGAATATTTCTTTCAATCAAGTCACTTGAATATAGTCCAGAAGGGTCAATCCTGTTAATCGGATTTCCGCCTGCATACAAGTATAAATTCGCTTCCAGTCCCGAGGGATCCCTCTGCGTAAATCGCCCCGTGCTGTTGTCTAAATACCGCGCCCGCAAATAAGTTAACCCGTTGACATCGAAATTCTCGCCTGTAAAGGCGTAGTCGGTCTGAGATGTACCAACAGAGCTTACAACATCGCCATAAGGCGCGTAGCTCTGCGTAAGCGTCACTGCTCCAGCAGGATCAGCCAATTGACGCACAGACCCCAAAGCATCAGCAAGGAAGTATTCAGTTGTGCTACCTGCTTGTGCTACTCTGCCGTTGCCGTAGAGATAAGTGTTCGTGCCATCGCTCAAAACCTGCGTCAAGCCAGCGTTCAAATCAAGGGTGTAATTCACTCCATTTTGCTGGTGGCGGTCTCCCAAACCGCCACCAAAACTATCCAGCTATGACGATTTCCTACCACAAGATAAAACAATTATTTTTCAAGTTAATAAAACTTAGAATCACATTAGCTACTCCAAAAAGCTGCAGCAATATTATCTCAATAGTCAATACCTTCGCCAAAAAAAGATGAATAAACGGGGTTTCTTGTAGTAGAGTTG
>CAZOOX010000078.1:0-16921 GCA_964581545.1 uncultured Anaerolineaceae bacterium | reverse complement strand
TGGTGGAACCGATAATTGCTCCACTGCCATAGGCAGTGGTTTTTCTACAATAAAAACAAGCGTGCATATTAAACGCAACTCTCTTTTTGCTAACTTCCAACCACTCTATATCCCAACCTTCTGAGGGGAAAGAGCTTTTCATTAGACTGGGCGTCATCTTCTTAATTAGCCAGAAGAAAAAAGGAAAGCGCCCCAAAAAGGCCATCCGCTTACGACCAATAAGATACATCTCTTCGGCGATTTTGCGCGTCATCTCCAGCTTATCATCTTGCAAGTCCTCACTATCTAGCAAGACCAAATACAAAGCCAATATCGGTAAAATATTCTCGCTAAAATGTTTCTCCAAGGCTTTGTGCGCATACTTCTCCCGCTCGGCATCAATTTCTTGAATGCGGCGTATCACACCTTTATTTAGATAAACAGCTTGCTCAACAGGCAAGATCTTTTTCAAGGCAACTTGCATTGATCTCTGATCCACTGAAACATCTCCTAACTCATCTTCACACGTACATCGACCGCCACAACACCATTTTTCAACACAGTCAGCGGATTGATCTCGATCTCGGCAATTTCAGGCAGATCATATACTAATTGAGATAGGCGACATAGTGTATCTACAACAGCAGCACGATCAACAGCGGGGATATTTCTATACCCATCCATTTTTTTACCAGCCCATGTTTTTGAGAGCATTTTTTCTACTTCTCTGGATGAAAGCGGAGCGAGCGCGAAGGCGACATCCTTCAGCCCCTCCACTTCTACCCCACCAGAACCGAACATCATTAAGGCGCCAAATTGCGGATCACGCACCGCGCCGACAATGACTTCTTGACCTTGAGGGATCATTCTTTGGATTAAAACGCCTTCCAGCTTCGCACAAGGACTTTTGGCTTGCACCCGCGCCATGAGCATCTCGAATCCCTGAGCAACTTCTTCCGCAGAACCGATATTGAGCAGGATTCCGCCAACGTCCGATTTGTGGGGGATGTCTGGCGAGGCGATTTTCATCACAACGGGGAAGCCTAATTCTTCACCGAGCTTTGCGGCAGATCTTGGATTTTGGGCAAGCTTAATGGGTGATATTGGGATCTCATAGATATTCATTAAACGCTCAACAAGCTCAACATCCAGCCACTTTCCGTTTTTCACATTTGCCAGAGCTGCACGGATGTCTCTTAAGTCGGCATCCACTACGGGTGCGGCAGATTCATCCATCTCCCTTAAAAATTTTGCTCTTTCAACAAGGCGCGCCAAAGCAGATGCGGCTCTCTCGGGGAAACGATAATCGGGGATTTTTTCTGCTTGCAAAAGTGCCGAGGCTTTGGCAATTTGTTCGCTACCCATTAGCACAACGAGCGTCGGTTTTTGACTCGATTTGATGATGGGGATCATCGCTTTAACCGCATTCTCAGCAGGATACATGGGCGGCGCAGGCATTAGTACGAGGGCGGCATCGGTGTTGGGATCAGCCAGAAGTAGACGCAAACTTTCGGCATAATCTTCGGCTGTGGCAGAGGCGAGCATATCGACAGGATTATGTAAGCTGGCCGCAGGCGGGAGGCGTTTTTTGAGCGCAGTGAGGCTTTCTGTGCTGAAATTTGCGAGTTCAAGACCATTATGCTCAAGCGCATCGGCGGCGATCACGCCAGGACCACCGGCATTGGTCAATATGGCTACACGCTGTTCCTGCAGGAGCGGTGACCACGCAAGGGCGCGCGCCCAATCGAAGGCTTCTTCAGTGTTATCGGCGCGGAAAACACCCGCTTTTTCAAAAGCAGCATTAAAAGCAGATTCTGCGCCAGCGAGCGCGCCCGTATGAGATGCAGCAGCACGTTGACCGCTTTCTGAACGCCCTACTTTGAGGGCGATGATCGGCTTTTCAGGGATAATTTTGCGAGCTTCTTTTATAAAACGCGCGCCATCACTGATATTTTCAAGATAAAGGGTAATGACTTTTGTATGCTCGTCTTCTGCAACAAGGGGCAAAATATCGGTTTCGCTGACATCGGCTTGATTGCCGAGGCTGACTAGGCGCGAGAAGGAAAATCCCTGCTCTTTTGACCAATCGATCAGCGCAGCACAGATCGCACCGGAGTGAGAAATAAAGGCAATTTCGCCCGGGCGCGGCATGGGCGGCTGGAGGAAGGTTGTATCTAATGGGAAATGCGTATCGAGAAGGCCAATGCAATTTGGCCCGATCATGCGGATATCGAATTCCTGCGCAGTTTTCAAGACTTCATCTTCGAGAGCCGCGCCTTCTTCGCCCGTTTCGCGAAATCCACCGGAGACGAGGATTGTCGCTTTAATCCCGCGTTCGCCACAGGCACGCATCGTCTCTGGTGCATATTTGGCAGGAACAACAAGAATCGCCAAATCGACAAGATCAGGAATTTCAGCGATAGATTTGAGCATTTTTCGCTCAAAAAGTTCTCCGCCTTTGGGGTTGACGAGGTGAATTGCACCCATATATCCGCTTTGGATCAGGTTGCGCGCTACGCCATAGCCTAACTTTTCAGCATGAGATGAGGCACCGATAACGGCGATTCCGCGAGGGGAGAAGAAGGGGATGAGTGAGTTTTGTGTCATTTGTAGTTTTAGCAGATTCAAAAGAGCAAAATATTGAACTAAATTATACTCGCCCCAGAATAAAACCATCTCTCATTGACCCCACATCTAATTCTTGCTATCATCAGCTTATGAAGTTCAGAGAAAATCTTCGTCAGCTCTTACTTTGGCTTTCGCCCGGATTGGGCGTAAAACGCTGGCTCACATTTGTCCTGGCAGGGATCACCCTCTTCGCCGTTGGCTTGGCATATCTCTTATTGGATATTTACCGCACTGCACCCGAAACCTGGTGGCTGCCGAGTCTCTCTTATCTTGCCCTGCGCTTTTTACCCCGTCCGATCCGCATTTTGATCTTTGCCAGCATCGGCGTTGGGCTTGTCTCCTTCGGGATCTGGGGATTGAATCGTGCCCTCTTGCGTCCCTTTCTGCGTCCGGGAAAACAGATCGTAGACGAGCTATCTCAATATCGTCGCAAAGGACAGGGTCCGCGCATTGTTGTCATTGGCGGAGGACATGGTCTATCTACGTTATTACGCGGATTAAAGGCTTATACCCGCAACTTAACCGCCGTTGTTACCGTCGCGGACGATGGCGGCTCTTCTGGCAAATTACGCGAATCGATGGGTATTCTTCCCCCCGGCGATATTCGTAATTGTCTGGCAGCGCTCTCAAATGACGAAACGATGATGACACAACTTTTCCAATATCGTTTTAGCGGAGCAGATGGTCTGGACGGACACTCTTTTGGCAATCTTTTCATCAGTGCATTAAGCAATATCACAGGTTCTTTTGAAGAGGCTGTTGCCGAATCTGGGAGAGTGCTCTCTGTACACGGACGGGTACTCCCCTCCACTTTGCATAATGTTAAATTGGTAGCAGATATGACCCTCCCCCACTCAGCCTATGAAGTCCGCGTGGAAGGAGAAAGTCGTATTCCCGAATTTGCAGGGAAGGTACGCCGCGTTTGGCTGGAACCAGATGACGCGCCAGCCTTCCCCCCTGTAATTCAAGCCATTTTAGCAGCAGATGTTATCGTGATCGGGCCAGGAAGCTTATACACCAGTATCCTGCCCAATTTATTGGTAGCAGACCTATTATCCGCGATCGAAGCGAGTAGGGCATTAAAACTTTTCATCTGCAATGTCGCATCCCAATCCGGTGAGACGGATGCTTATTCCTGTTACGATCATCTTGCTGCTTTAGAAGCCCACACAGGCAAAGATCTGGTCGAATTGGTTATCGCAAACGATTGCCACGAGGCAAAGCTCCCCAAAAACACGAATTGGACAGAGATCGGTGATGAACTCTCTGGAGATCGCAGACTCTACACTGCCGATTTGCTTGACAGAGAATACCCATGGAGACACGACACACAACAATTGGCGCAAACCATTATGAACTTATATTTTGAGCGCACGGGTCCGATGGGATGATATATAAAAATGTCTAGTCAATCTTTTGCAATATCCGCCAATCTATTGTATAACTCATAAAATAAGATATAATGGGCTAGTTTGAATAAAATTTCACAAGCCATTAACCCTTAATTATTTTAGGAGAAATACAATGACAGTAAAAGTAGGCATTAACGGATTTGGACGCATCGGTCGTCAGCTTCTCAAGATCATCTTGGAACGTTACCCGGATGAACTCGAAGTAGTCGGCATCAACGATCTTTGGGACACCGAAACCAACGCCCAGCTCTTCAAATATGATTCCAGCTATGGCAAATTTGACGGAGAAGTTGAAGTAGTAGACGGCAACCTCGTCCTTGACGGCAAGACCATTCAGGTTTTTGCTGAACGCAGCCCCGCTGATCTGCCCTGGGGCGATCTCGGCGTAGAGATCGTTTTTGAAGGCACCGGTGTTTTCCGTGACCCCACCAAAACCCCCGGCCCGCAATCCCATATTGAAGCTGGCGCAAAGAAAGTCATTTTGACTGCCCCCGCAAAAGGCGGCGATGTTTTCACCGCTGTTATGGGCGTGAACGATGGCGATTACGACCCCGCAAAACACCACATCGTTTCCAACGCATCCTGCACCACCAACTGCTTGGCTCCTTTCACCAAAGTCATCAACGACACCTTCAATATCAAAAAGGGTTTGATGACCACCATCCACTCTTACACCACCAGCCAGAATGTGCTCGACCTTGCTGATAGTGATATGCGCCGCGCTCGTGCTGCTGCCATCAACATTATCCCCACATCCACTGGCGCTGCGAAAGCAATAGCCCTCGTTATCCCCGAGCTCAAAGGCAAACTCGACGGCTACTCCCTGCGCGTCCCCACCCCTACCGTCTCCATCGTGGACGCTGTCTTTGAAGTGGAAAAAGGCACCACGGCAGAAGAAGTCAACGCTGCACTCAAAGCCGCTGCAGATGGCCCCATGAAGGGCTTCCTCGGCTTCAGTGAAGAACCGCTGGTTTCAATGGACTACAAAGGCGACGAACGCTCTTCCATCGTAGATGCAGACCTGACCGCTGTCATGGACGGCAACATGGTCAAAGTCGTCTCCTGGTACGACAACGAATGGGGCTATGCCACCCGCCTAACAGACTTCGCAGCGAAGATCGCAAAAAGTCTCTAACTCAGAAACAAGACACCGAGTATTTTGAAAATACTCGGTGTCTCTGTAATAGGAAAGAAAATCATGCTCAACAAAAAAACACTCAGCGATATTGACGTAAAAGGCAAAAAAGTTCTCGTGCGTGTGGATTTCAACGTCCCGCTGCAGGATGGAAAAGTTGCCGACGACACCCGCATCCAGGCCGCTTTGCCGACCATCAAATATCTCTTGGAAGAAGATGCCGCGCTAATCCTCACCTCCCATCTCGGACGCCCGAAAGGCGAAGCCAAGCCTGAATTTTCGCTGGCTCCCGTTGCCGAATATCTCGGCGGTCTTGTACCGGTTCCCGTTAAATTCGCTTCCGATTGTCTGGGCGACGTGGCGAAAGACGCTGCCGCAGCCCTGAACACCGGTGAGATCCTTCTGCTCGAGAACACCCGCTTCCACGCTGGCGAGAAGAAGAACGACCCCGCTATGGCAAAAGAACTCGCAGCAATGGCAGACGTCTTCGTCAACGACGCCTTCGGCACCGCCCACCGCGCCCACGCATCCAACGTCGGCGTCTCCAGCGAGCTGACCGCCGTTGCGGGCTTCCTGCTCGAGAAAGAACTCAAATATCTTGGAGAGAGCATCGCAAATGCCGAACGCCCCTTCGTTGCCATCATCGGCGGCGCAAAAGTGAGCGACAAGATCGGCGTTATCAACAACCTGCTCGAAAAAACCGACAAAGTCCTCATCGGCGGCGGGATGGCGAATACCTTCTTCAAAGCTCAGGGCTACGAGATGGCAGACTCCCTCGTTGAAGCGGATGCCATTGACACGGCCAAAGAATTGCTCGCCAAAGCAGGCGATAAACTCCAACTCCCTGTAGACATGGTCATCGCAGAAAAATTTGCCCCCGACGCAGCAACCCAAACCCTCCCTGTTGGCGACGTCCCCGAAGGCTGGACTGTCTTGGACGTAGGCCCCGACACTGTTGCAGCTTACGGCGAAATTCTGGCATCTGCCAAAACCGTCGTCTGGAACGGTCCGATGGGCGTCTTCGAATTCCCCGCATTTGCCAAAGGCACTTTTGGCGTGGCCGAAGCTGTGGCAGCAGCAGACGCAGTCTCCATCATCGGTGGCGGCGATTCGGTCTCCGCAATCAACAAAGCTGGCCTGAACAACAAAGTCAGCCACATCTCAACTGGTGGCGGCGCATCCCTCGAAATGCTCGAAGGGAAAGTTCTTCCCGGGCTGGCAGCACTAGCTGACAAATAACTTCCATAACGTCAAAACTCCTCGTTTCAGCGGGGAGTTTTTTTGTAGGGCTATGATTTATAAATAACTGATGTTACGCAGCAATTCATTTTGACAAAGCATTTGCCCCCTCTGCCCTTCGGGCATCTCCCCCAAATTCCAAAAGCGCGGAATTTAGGGGAGAAAGATGAAATCCTGTTTATTTCAAGGAAGTCTTTTCTCTTTGGTCCCCCATTTTGCTTGCCAAATGGGGGACGCCCCAGTGAAGCGAGGGGCAGGGGGCTGAACGTCTGAATCGAAGAAGAAAGTGCGTAACATCAGTAATTAAGATAATGCTAAACTATAAATGGAGAATCTAGATGCCAACCCCTGCTCAATATATAGCCCGTATTGAATATATAGACCGCAATATCAAAAAACAGGTTGAAAACTTAACGCATGCAGACAGCATGAAGCAATTGCCTTTTCCAAGCAACTGCATGAATTGGAATATTGGTCATATTCTGGTGTATCGTGATGAATACTTGGGAGCGATTGATGGTGTGAGCGCACCTGATACAGCCGAATTTGCCATCTACGGCGGAGGATCAGAACCCTTAACCGATAGCACGAAGGCTATACCGCTTGAGACGCTCATCGAACGACTTGATGCAAGTTCTACACGACTAAAAGCAGCATTTCATTCTCTGAGTGAAGAAAGGCTAAATGAGCCTTACGAATCTTGGGCTGGAGAGACTCTGGATGATCATTTACATTTCTACGTAGTTGTCCACGAAGCGATGCATCTGGGGCAACTCGAGATTTTGCGCGAACTTGCACTGGGCTAAATTCATTTACTACGAATCCATTACTTGTAAAGGTTACTTTATGGAGGCTTGGATTCCCCTTATCCAATCATTTGGAGTTGCAGAAGCTGTGGCAGCAGCAGACGCAGTCTCTATCATCGGTGGCGGCGATTCGGTCTTAGCCATCAACAAAGCTGGCCTGAACAACAAAGTCAGCGACATCTCAACCGGGGGCGGCGCATCGCTTGAAATGCTTGAAGGCAAAGTGCTCCTTGGGTTGACGGCACTGGCTGATCAGTAGTATATACCATCCAGGTTTGCAAAAGACTTCCGAAGTTTCTCAAACTTCGGAAGTCTTGGGTTATGTGGGCAAGAAGGTTTTTTTCTTTGAAAGAGTGTTATTCGGAGCCTCAGCAAGCCTATATCAAGGGCGAAGCGATTTTTACATTCCCATAACACTCTCCAAACAAATTTCTCTCAAAGTGGGCTATAATTTGGCATCATAGACTAGTCAGATAAAGAACCAAAGGACGTACTTATGTCTTTCAGCACGGGCGAAAATGTAGGCTCTTATCGCATCATGGAAAAGTTGGGACGGGGCGGCATGGCGACGGTGTATAAAGCCTATCATGCCAATCTTGATCGTTATGTGGCGCTTAAGGTGCTGCACCCTGCTTTTTTGGAAGATCCTAATTTCTTGGCGCGTTTCCAGCGCGAAGCACGTTTGGTTGCCAAACTCGAACATCCGAATATTGTCCCCGTTTATGATTTTGCCGAACACGACCAGCAACCTTATCTGGTCATGAAATATGTGGAAGGGGAGACTCTAAAGGCGCATCTAAATCGTGGACGCCTGACCCCTGACCAGATTTGGAGCGTCGTGAACGCCGTTTCTTCGGGATTGGCACATGCTCATAATGAGGGCATCCTGCATCGAGATATCAAGCCCTCGAACGTTATCATGGCGACCGACGGACGGATCTATCTCGCGGATTTTGGCTTGGCACGTATTGCCCAAATGGGTGAGTCGACCCTGTCAGGGGATATGATCATGGGCACGCCCCAATATATTTCGCCCGAACAGGCCAAAGGCGAGAAAGACCTTGATAACCGCACTGACATCTACTCTTTTGCCGTCATGCTTTATGAGATGGTCGTCGGGCAGGTCCCTTTTAGTTCAGATACGCCATTCTCCATTATTCATGATCATATTTATTCGCCGCTTCCGCTACCGCATTTGGTTAACCCCCATGTCCCTGAAGAAGTAGAGCGTGTTCTGCTCAAAGCGCTTGCAAAAGAGCGTGTCGATCGTTATGGAAGTGTAGGTGATTTGAGCATTGCCTTCAAAAAAGCATGGGATGATAGTAATGTGGATATGGCAGAAGTAACAATAACAACGCCCATTCGCAACGTTCCCCCTCCCCCTATTGAAGAAACACCTGCGCCTACTATCCCGCCTGTATCTGCAAATGTTGCTACGGTAGTTCAGGAGGACAGAGCCGCTGAAGCCACGCTCCCGCCTGAAAAAACAAAAATAGCCAAAAAACCTGAAAAGAAAAAGAGAAATTGGTGGGCTTTTATTGCTGCCGGAGTTTTGCTTTTTGTTGCGGTTCTCTTTGCTGCTGATGCATTAGGACAGGATGGTCTCTTTGCAACTTTCGAAGAAGTGCCAGAAGAAAAAATGCCATTACCTCCACTTAATGAAGAAGGAGAACCTCCTTTACCAATGGGAGAAGAAACGCATCCTGATATTCTTGCCGGGCGTAAGGATGTAATGGAAAATCCTGATGATCCCTACGCACATCGAGATCTTGCTCTTGCGCTTCTCGATTTTTCAGAGAGAAAGAATCCGCAAATTTATAAGGAGCTTTCAATCGCAGCAGACCTCGCTGGTGATGATCTGGGATTTTTTGAAGAAACAGGTTTTGAGCTCATGGATCGTGGCGCGTGGACAGGCAGCGCTGCCATGTTCTTCCGCGCCACTAAAATTGCCACAAGAAATGGCGATGATGCAGAGTGGTTCATAATGCTGTTTCACGAGTCTATCTACAAAGCAGCCAGTCAGCCTGAACTGCCCAACTACCTTCCCTTTGAAGAGATCGGTAAATTGGATGAACCGATGATGATCGTTGTTGAAGCCCGCCACACTTTCTATCATGGTAATCCGGATGATGCTTTTAAACGTCTCAACGATGTTAAGCGGATCAAGCCGGGCTTCCCTGAAGCAACTCTGCTGGAAGGTGAAATGCACGCCCGCGCCGGGAAAGCCGATGAAGCAAGGCAAGCCTTGGAAATTCTTTTAGCCAATCTTGAAACCCCTGAATGGATTCGAGTTGAAGCTGAAAACACCCTTAGTCAATTACGCTAAAAATAGAACATCTTGGTTCTACATAAATTTATAAATTCAGGAGTTTTTATGCGCACACCTATTGTTGCCGGAAATTGGAAAATGAATAAAACTGTTTCTGAAGCCCGTGAGTTGGTATCAGAACTGGTTCCTCTTGTGAAGGATATGAATGATATGAAAGTCGTCCTTTGTCCTCCTGCTCCATCTTTGTTGCCTATTTCAGCCCTACTGGAAGGAACAGATATTGGACTGGGTGCCCAAAATATGCACTGGGAAGCCAGCGGAGCATACACGGGTGAACTTGCTCCCGCTATGGTAGCAGAGTTCGGGGAATATACGATTCTCGGCCACTCCGAGCGCCGTGCTTATTTCGCAGAAACAGATGAAACCGTGAACAAGAAAGTTCGCGCAGCTCAGGCAAATGGCTTGATGCCCATCGTTTGTGTCGGCGAAAGCCTTGAGGAGAATAAAGCCGGAGAAACAGCCGATGTGGTCTCCAGACAGATCAAAGCAGGCTTGGCAGATGTCAGTGCTGACCTGGTGATTGCCTATGAGCCGATCTGGGCAATCGGTACCGGTCTGGCAGCCACAGCAGAGTTGGCGAACGACACCATCAAGACGATCCGCTCG
The DNA here is from genome assembly GCA_964581545.1 of uncultured Anaerolineaceae bacterium. Lineage (GTDB taxonomy): Bacteria > Chloroflexota > Anaerolineae > Anaerolineales > Villigracilaceae > Desulfolinea. The sequence goes on along the minus strand of CAZOOX010000078.1, from coordinate 6,787 downwards.
ATTTTGGCTGAGCTTTTTGGTGAAGAAAAAGCTCAGGATATCCGCATTTTATATGGAGGCTCGGTGAAAGGGGAAAATGCCGCAGAGTATTTCTCCCAATCGGATATTGATGGCGCACTTGTTGGTGGGGCATCACTTAAGGCAGGCGCTTTTGCAGAGATCGCGGCTGCTGCACAAGCAGAAGCTAGCAAATAAAGTATCTTAACCTTGCGAGTGTCGTGAACACTCGCAAGGTTTTTTCTTGCCTTGACCATTTCCTCTCTGAACGGACTCATCTGGCTCTTGCTGATGCTTGTGCCGCTTATTTTGTTGCAGCGTGCCTTGCATAGAGAAGTGCAGGCTATTTTTTTGATATTGACACGACGGGCGGGGTTAACAACGGTTCTTTTTTCTCTACTTTTCTTCCCGGGGGTATTTATTCACGAGCTAAGCCATTTTTTAATGGCAAAAATTCTCTTTGTCCCGACCGGGAATTTCTCATTGATCCCTCAAGCCATGCCTGATGGGAAATTGCGCCTTGGTTATGTTGAAGTTTCAAAAGCCGATATTCTCCGAGATTCAATCATTGGGATGGCTCCGCTGATCGCAGGTGGGCTTTTTATCTCTTACGCAGCGATCTATAAGTTAAATCTGCTCCCTCTTTGGGATGCCTTGCGCGTTGCTGACTTTGGCACATTTTGGACAGGGCTTGGCATGCTCCCCTCCCTGCCAGATTTCCCGCTTTGGTTTTATCTCACCTTTGCGGTAAGTAGCACAATGCTACCCTCTGCTTCAGACCGAAATGCTTGGCTCCCTTTAGCTGGCGCGATCACGCTTCTGGTTGCTATTGCTATTTTCTCAGGCGCAGGTGAGTGGATGTTAGGCAATCTCGCGCCTCCCCTTGATCTCTTCTTTCAATCAGTGGCAACCATCTTTGGCTTAAGCGCAGCAGTACACGGCTTGCTGGTTTTGCCCCTAATGCTCGTACACAAGGGAGTGACGCGAATAACAGGGTTGGATATTCAGTAAAAACCTAAAACTGATAAAAAAACCTGACGGGTCTTTGAGATCTGTCAGGTTTCATTTCTAGATTTCCTTTACACACCCCACACTTGCAAAATCTCTTGCGCTGCTTGCTCTGCAAGACCATAATGATTTAGCACACAAACGATTTTCTTTTCGGCGGCGATTTCCATATCCGAAAGTGATGATGAGAATCGCCCCAGAAGCGTTGCACGGAATTTAGCCTCAGCAAGTCTTTCCGGCTCACGATTCAATAATCTGAAAATCCATTCCTTTCCGCTGGGCGCGGCCAGATAGGCTATTCTCATCCTATCTCCCCATGCCGGAATGCCTGCAATCTCATTTTCTTTCAAATGCAATAAAGTAGGGATCACGGTCTCAAGATACATCTTTTCCTTGGTCGCGGCCTTCATATCTGCCAGCAAAATGGCATTATCTGCACCGGGGCGTGAATTATAGCGATAGTAAATCTCTTCGTGAGAAAAAAAGACTTCTGCATTATGAATGTCTTGGAATCCCTTTTCATTTTCTTTCACAAAAATATAAGGGGCTTTATGACCTTCATCTGGCCGCACTTCCCGTGTGCCAAGCAAATAGATACGGGGAAGTTCCAGTGCCCTTTCTTTTAACAAATCCTCCACACGCTTCATTACATAGCTTTGTCCTGCGCCAGATGCACCATTAAGAGCAAGAACACCTGCCTCTAACTTCTTCGCATCTTTTTCAAAATCTGCTACCTTGGGTAATTTTGCTAAAAGCTGATCATATTTTTCTGCCTGCCAAAGAATTTTCTCTTTCTCTTCTTGAGAAAAAGAAAGCAAGAGAGGGGTAATTTCATCTAGTGTAGTCATTTTTGCTCCTTTTTTAGATTTTTATGCTGTGCCAAATTGTCTGTCACCGGCATCGCCCAAGCCGGGGAGAATATAACCAATGTCGTTTAGCTTCTCGTCAATAGAAGCAAGGTGAATGGGAACATCGGGATGCGCCTCTTGCATTGCTGCGATTCCTTCAGGAGAAGCGATCATCGCGACAAACTTAATTCGAGTTACGCCCCAACGTTTGACCACGTCTACAGTAGAAACTGCCGACCCACCGGTAGCAAGCATCGGGTCAAGAATGAGACAAACTGAAACTGTCGGTTCGATAGGTAATTTGTTGTAATACTCCACTGGTTGCAGAGTCTCTTCATCCCTATATAACCCTATATGCCACACTTCGGCTGAGGGCATTAATCCCCAAACACCTTCGACCATGCCTAATCCTGCACGAAGAATAGGGACAAGCCCAATTTTTTCTTTGAGTTCAGAGCCATCGGTTATGGCAAGTGGCGTTTCAACCTTACGTGGAGAAATAAGCAAATCGGCAGTGACTTCATAGGCAAGCAAGGCTGAAATTTCGCGCACTAATTCGCGAAACTTTTTCGGTTTGGTATTCTTATCACGTAGGCGGGTAAGTTTGTGAGCGACAAGAGGGTGTTGAGATGGGTATATAGTTGTCATATTCGTCTCCATAAAAAGATATATACTGATTATAGCGGAAGTTCACCTTACAAAGTTGTGGTTCATAACTGTTGCAGGAGTATTGACCCTTAATCATTTTAAATGTACGCTAAAGAAAAATTTTATGATTTATTCTAAGCTCAGGAACGGGAGCATAAATTTATGAAAAAAAGGCGAAGCAATAAAGGGCGTTGGGCTTTTTCTGGGCAGGGCTTAGTCGAGTATGCGATTTTGCTCGCTCTTTTAGCACTGGTTGCAGCAGGAGGGCTTGCAGCAGCAGGCGGGGGGACGGGCAAAGCTTACGAAGAAATCACGTATCTCTTTGGCACGCCAACTCCAGAACCTCCTGATCTATACCCTGATGATAGAATCACAATTAAAGTAATTGATGCAGCTGGAGACGGCATTGAAAATATAGTTGTTTATATGTTTAAAGATTCCGGTTCTTACGCCGGTAAGTATACGCGAACAGATGAAAATGGTTTAGCTGAGTTTCTTGATGTCGAAGATGGTGCTTATCGCTTTAGAGCAAATTTACAGGGGAAGGAATTTTGGTCTGAAACCCTTGTATACCCAATCCAACATTTCGGAGTAATTCAAACGGGGCAAATGGACTTCCCGGTAAAAGTCGTGGATGCTCTTGGACGCGGCATCAATAATGTGCGCGTTTATGCTTATACGGAGAAAGGAGGCTGGGCAGGCACTTATGGCAATACCGGTAGCGATGGCATTGTTACTCTACCCATGGTTACAGGAAATTTCAAATTTAGAGCATTTTATCAGGGACAGAGTCATTATTGGTCAGAAGTTGCGACTGTACCTGATGATGGCCAGGCAACTATTTATACTGGGCAAAAATCTTTCCCTGTAAAGGTTGTTGACGCAGCAGGGAATGGGATTAGCGGCGTGAGAGTTTATGCCTATACAGTCAGAGGATCATGGTCTGGAGTTTATGCAAATACCGGCAGTGATGGCATTGTACATCTTGATATAGCAGAAGGTGATTTCAAGTTCAGGGCTTATTATCAGGGGCATGCATTTTGGTCTGAGACTCTCAATTTACATCAAGCAACAGAAGCGACAATTAAAACTGGGCAAAGAACTTTCCCTGTAAGGGTTGTTGATGCAGCAGGGAATGGTATTAGCGGCGTAAATGTTTATGCTTATACCGCCAGTGGCTCATGGACAGGAAAATATGGTAAAACGGGCAGCAATGGCGTTATCGATCTTGATATGGCCGAAGGCAATTTTAAATTTAGGGCATATTACCAAGGGCATAGTTATTGGACAGATGCGCTTAGCTTACACCAAACTAGCTCCGCAACGATTAAAACAGGGCAACAAAAATTCTCTGTACGTGTTGTAGACGCAGCGGGCAATGGAATCAGTAATATTACCGTTTACGCTTACAGCAGCAGAGGCTCATGGACAGGCTCTTATGGAAAAACGGGTTCAGATGGCACAGTTATTTTAGAAATATCTGATGGCAGCTTCAAGTTCAGAGCATACTATCAAGGACAGGGATTTTGGTCAGATATTGTTTCTTCACCAAAGACTACATCAACAACGATTAAGACACAAGAGCAGAATTTCCTGGTAAATGTGGTTAGCTCAAACGGAAAAGGCATCTCTAACACCTATGTTTATGCCTATACCAGCCGTGGTGCATGGACAGGACAATACGGCAGAACAAACGCAAGCGGAGAGGTAAACCTTAAGCTTGTCAGTGGAGATTTTAAATTCCGTATTTATCATCACGGGCAAGCCTATTGGTCAGATGTCGTTTCTGTACCCAAACTTACTTCAAAAACGATTAAAGTTGATGAAGGTGATGTAAATATCACTGTCCTTAATGACGCAGGAACACCGCTCAAGAATGAAGTTGTTTACTTATATTCCAGTTCTGGCTCCTATACTGGTGTTTGGGGAAGAACAGGCTCAGACGGCATCGTTTCGGTTTCTCTGGCACATGGTGCATATCGTGTTCGTGCAAGAGGATATTGGTCGACACAATTTAGCGTACCTAATACCCAAAACGTGAAAATTACCGTTAAATAAACGGAGTTTGAAATGAATAAAAAAAACAAACCACAAGAAAATTTTGACGATGCGCTCGAAGCCCTAAGGCAAAATGCCCTCGAAAATGTTGAAGAGGCCTCAACAAGTGAACAGGAGTTCGTAACGCCTAAAGAGATGAAGGGGCGACGCCCAGCCTGGATCGTCCGAGGGCTTATAGTCATGCTTTTCCTCGCTGGAATTGCAGAAGCTTTTATACTCATCAATAATCGTTCGCAAATAGACCTGATCAAATATGAGGATATTCCATCTGCTGAGACCTATGGTGAACCTGAAAATGCGCCCATCCCTACACCAACAGAAATTATTTTGATCGAGCCAGAGCCTGCCCTTGAAACCCCGCCAGAAGAACCTGTCTTGGAAGCCCCAGAGCCAGAGCCGATCCCATTGCCAGAAGGCGTGGAGGAGATCCCCTTCCCTGAAGATGGTGAATCATAACAAGGAAAAAACATGCCAGCTCACATTTTGATAGTGGACGATACCGAACTTAACCTGAAACTTGCCAGCACTGTATTAGAGAAAGAAGGCTATCAAACATCTACCGCTTTAAACGGGAAAGAAGCGTTAGCGCGTGCAAATCAAAACCCACCGGATTTGGCGATCCTGGATGTAATGATGCCAGACATGGATGGATACGAGCTTTGCAAAAGAATTCGTGAAACACCCAGCTTAGCCAATATCCCCGTCATCATGCTCACGGCTTTATCCAGCGTAGATGATCGGCTTAAAGCCTTCGAGGTGGGCGCAGATGATTTTCTCTCAAAACCTTTTGTCCCTGCTGAATTACGTGCGCGCGTAAAAGTTTTATTACGCCACCTTGACGCTCGTGCAGAAAGCAAAACAGATCGCGCTACTTATAAAATTGCCCTTTTTTCATTACGTGGTGGTGTTGGCGTTTCGACATTGGCAACGAATCTTGCCGCCGGACTAAGCCAGCTATGGGATGAAGAAAGCGTTCTTATGGATCTAGCTCTCGTCAATGGACAAAGTGCTCTCATGCTCGATCTATCTCTTCGCAATACCTGGGGGGATCTGGCTAAAATCCCAGCCGAAGAGATGGATGCCGATTTGATCGATCAAATTATGCTTCGCCACCCCAGCGGAACGCGCGTTCTCGCTGCGCCACGCAGCGCAATTGAAGCGGATCAAATTACAGACACAAAAGTAAACCGTGTTCTTGAGTTGTTAGAAACACGATACCCTTATTTAGTTTTCGACCTTCCGCATGATTTCAAACAAACAACCATTGCTGCTTTAGATGCAGCTGACAAAATATTGCTCATCCTTTCTCCTGAGATGGCATCTGTCCGCGCGGCAGGGATGGCGCTAAGTGTTTTTAATGAACTTGAATATCCTAAAGAGAAAACCGATCTTGTCCTAAATTGGAATTTTCAAAGCCAGGGCTTGCCGCGTGGAGAAATTGAAAGCGCACTTAAAAAAGAAATATCTATTGTTATTCCTCACGTTCCAAATACAGTTGTCTCTGCCATAACTATGGGAAAACCACCGATTTTGGATGAAGTAGAGACTCCGCTTCGCGCATTGCTCGAAGATTTATCCTATCACTGGAGCGAAGCTTCACAAAAGAAAAAACGCCCAGAAACACCATCAGAACTTTGGCAACGCGTTGCTGAACGTGCTCGCAAACGAGCAAAAAAAAGCTCATAGTTTTATTCTTTCGAGTTGGCGTGCGTCGCACCAACTTCGGCAAAAAGAGGCTAATTGACAAGTATTTTGCCCATCAAAGGGCAGATTCTCTCGTTCTGGTGCGACGCACGCTCTAGCAAGCGAAAGTCCTAATAGAAAAGGAGGCATTTATGAAAAAGATCATCGCAAGACAATCCGCTAAAGGGCAAGGCCTTATTGAATATGCGCTCATTGTTGCGCTCATCATTGCTGGAGTACTCGTTTCTCTGGAAATGACAGGCTACACGCTCCGTGAAGTCTACTGTCGAGCCGCAGAAGGTCTGGGTAGCGAAAATGCCTGTGCCGAAGAGGAAATCTACTGCGAAGATGATTTCGCTTCAGCAGAAAATTGGACATCTCAATACGGCAACTGGACAAACGCCGATGGACAATTATGTACATCACGTGGTGCAAAAAACTTCAATAATTGCTCCCAAAGTATGAGCAATAACGAAGACTACTCTATAAAAGACTCTATCGGGAATAAGGTATTATCCTCGATGAATGAAAAATCGAGGAGTGAA
>CAZOOX010000077.1:0-16961 GCA_964581545.1 uncultured Anaerolineaceae bacterium | reverse complement strand
TCCTCCAAAGACAAGGATAACAAAGAAGTCGCTAATTTAGATGCGATTGCCCTATACTTCTTATCATTTAACCGCACAAAGCACTATCTAATGTTAAAATACAGTATTATACGGCATTTTTTCCACCTAAATGACTCTGGGCATCAAAAACTTTTAATTCCCTTGGGCAACCTTTATTATCTAATGGTTTTTACCAATGCCTATTCATCGACCCCGACTCCGAGCAGAGGGGCAAAAATATAAAATAACTCGTTTTATATTTTGCTAATTGCCTAATATCCGTTAACAAAAAGCTAAGACCTCCCTACCTTCCTCTCTGTTATAATCGCCCATCGAGAGGAAACCACTATGTTAAAGAAATTTGTCAATGTTTTCGGGGGAGACCCCAACCAAAAACGAATCGATGATCTGGCTGAAATTGCAGCAGAGATCAATGCCCTTGAACCAGCTTTTGAAGCACTTAGCGACGAAGAATTACGTGCAAAAACGGATGAATTCCGAGCGAAACTTAAAGACGCAGTAGAAGGTGTCGAAGATAAAGATGAGTATTTTCGCATTGAGCAGGAAGTGCTTAACGAGATCACATTCGAAGCCTTCGCTACGGTGCGCGAAGCCTCCAAACGTACATTGGGCATGCGACACTATGATGTCCAGCTCATAGGCGGCATCACGATCCATCGCGGCGAAATTGCAGAGATGAGAACGGGAGAAGGAAAAACCCTCAGCGCGACATTGCCCGTTTACCTCAACGCCTTGACCGGACGCGGAATCCACCTGATCACGGTTAACGATTATCTCGCCCGCCGTGACCCTCGCTGGATGGGTCCCATCTACGATTTTCTCGGCTTAAGTGTCGGGATCTTGCAATCTGCTGCGACCACCGATCATGGCAAAAAAGCCTATCTCTACGACCCTGAAAGAGAAGCGCCGCAAGAAGACCAACATCAACTTCGTCTTGTAGACCGCAAAGAAGCCTATGCTGCGGATATTACTTACGGCACAAATAACGAATTTGGTTTCGATTATCTCCGTGACAATATGGCGATGGTTTATGAGAATCGCGTTCAGCGCGGCCATTATTTCGCCATCATCGACGAAGTGGATAATGTGCTCATTGACGAAGCCCGCACCCCGTTAATTATCTCTGGTCCCTCTCAAGCGGATATGGGCGACTATACCCGCATGGCACAGGTAGCAAAGCAATTACGCCCGGACGATTACGAGATCAACGAGCGGAATCGCAACATCGCCCTGACAGAACTCGGTATCGCTCATGTGGAAGAATTGCTCGGCGAACCGATGAGCGATCCTGACCGCCCCGAAGATGTGACTCCCGAACAAGCCCGTCTGATGTCTTATCTTGAACAGGCTTTGCGCGCGGAATATCTCTTTAAACGCAATAAAGATTATTTAGTACAGGGCGGCAAAGTGATCATCGTTGATCAAAGCACGGGACGTCTGATGCCCGGGCGACGTTGGTCAGACGGTTTGCATCAAGCCGTTGAAGCGAAAGAAAATGTCAATATTGAGCCTGAGAATATCACCTATGCGACGGTTACGCTGCAAAATTATTATCGCATGTATGAAAAGCTCTCCGGCATGACCGGTACCGCCTTAACAGAAGCCGAAGAGTTTGACAAAATTTACGATCTCGAAGTTTTACCCATCCCCACCAACCTGGATCATCAAGCCGCGAGCGAGAATTATTCCCTCGATGCACGCACCGCAAAAGAAGTAAAAACGGGCTACGAATATACCTATTATCTACCCACAGGGGCAGATGAGCATGTTGAGCCGGAACTCTGGAAACGGAAAGATTATCCGGATTCGATCTATAGAACGGTAGAAGCCAAACTTCGGGCAATTGTCAAAGAGGCCGCTCACTTTTATGTTGTGGGGCGTCCCCAGCTTGTCGGCACAACATCCGTAGAATCATCCGATCTTTTATCCAGCCGTTTACGCGCCGAGCCTGTGCGTCGCCTGCTGCAAACTTTGTTGATCCGCCGTTATTGGATGGAAGCAAATGACCGTTTTGAAGATGGTCGTGCGATCAAAGAACTGGAGCCGCTCTACGCCCCCCTTGATAAACTCACACCTGCTGCTCTGCGAGAGTTTGCGAAGCCTCTTGGCATTTCTACCAGCCTTAATGCACCGGAAAATCTGGACATCTTGCTTGATATTCTGGATCTGGAAAAGAAAGACCTTGAACGTCTGGAAAAACTGCTCAAGGGCGGTATCCCGCATCAGGTTTTGAATGCGCGTAAACATACTGAAGAAAGCCAAATTATCGCAGGCGCAGGTGCGTTTGGCGCGGTCACGATCGCGACCAATATGGCTGGTCGTGGTGTCGATATTAAGCTCGGCGGCGATATCGCCGAAGAAATTCTCTCAACCGTGAACCGCGTTTTGCGCAAAAATGATGTCAAAGATGCTTATAACCTGACCATCGAAGAGCAGCGCCAGATATTACTTCAACGAGACGATATTGATTACGGTATTTACGAAACAGAGATCAAACATTTCTTGCAATATTTCGATGAGATGGAACACGTAAAAGCCGTTGGCGGCTTACACGTTATTGGCTCCGAGCGACATGATGCCCGTCGTATTGATAACCAGCTTCGTGGACGCGCCGGACGACAAGGCGATCCCGGCTCCTCGCGCTTTTTCCTCTCTCTTGAAGATGATCTGATGCGTCTTTTTGGTGGCGACCAAGTGGGCAATTTGATGCAAAGGCTGAATGTTGACGATACTTTGCCGCTCGAAAATAAAATCGTCTCCAATATTATTGAGCAATCACAGCACCGCGTTGAAGGCGCGAACTTTGATACCCGCGAACATCTTCTTGATTATGACAATGTGCTCAATAATCAACGTGAGAAAATTTATTCTCAACGCGACCGTGTATTCCTTAAAGACGATCTGAGCGAAGATATTGCCGATATGCTCCGTATCGAAGTGGAGAATCGCGTTCAGGTAGCTTTGGCAGATGAAGATGAAGTCCCGTGGCGCTTATTGGCCTGGATGAGCGGCGTACAACCCTCTTTTACCGATAGCGAAAATGAACTTTTCCCCTCTTTTACTATCGCTCTATTGATCGATGATCTACGTGATGCAGCCGAACCAGAAAGCGCGTTGCGCGAGCTTTTGCATGAAACCGTTAGCGCCGAGCACGAATATATTTTCAAAGCGATCGAATCTGGCATTTATAAAGCCGGTGATAATTTCGATGTTCAGCTACAAGATCGTTTTGATATGCTTGATACCTTCATCCAAAATCAGGGCGACAGGGAAGAAACACTCCGCCCGCAAGAATGGCTCGATGAGCTTAATAGCTTGCTGGGAATGCGCCTGAATCTGAGCAAAAATCAGCTGCGTATTCTTGCCGACGATGCCTATGAACTGGAAGATGAATTACGCGAAAAAATTGAAACGCAGCTTAATCTTGTCAATCTTACACGCATTATCGGCACAACAGAATATCGTTTGGGCGGCGAATCGCTTGATCTAAACAAGAGCAAACTTTCGCAAATGCCCTGGAGCGATGTAGAAAAAGAAATTGTTGATGCCGTTGATCAGGTTTTGAAAACACGGCTAGAGTCAATGGCTGGTGAAAAGGGGCAAATTGCCAAAGACCTGGAAAAAGCTCTTAAACGTGAACCTGTTGAAAACTGGAGCGATACGACAAATGCCCGCCTTCTGCTCGGACTCTCGCAGGGCGTCCGCACAGGTTTTGATCCCCGCACCCATCGTCAAGTCCAGCAGACTTATTCACGCTTCAGCTACGTTCATTTGGCGGCGCAGAAACTAGTCAATCGTGAGCCTGAAGAATTAATAATAGAGGTAATGGATCATTTTGATGCCGCGCAGGAAGCCTTGCAGGATGCGTGGGGCGAAATGAAATTTAGAGAGGGATCAAATGCCGCTACGCTCGCGGATTTGGGGCTTGCTCCCGATATTTTGACAGAAGATTTTGCCCAAACGGCTCCCGCCAATCTCCCCGCAGAGCAGCGTGAAGTCGTGGTCGCGGAACTTGGCCGCATAGAGATGACAAATATCCAGCGTCAGCTTCTGCTCAAGGCAATTACCGATCAATGGGTGGAGTACCTTACAAAAGTGGAGGCTCTGCGCGTCTCAATTGGCCTCGAAGCCTACGCACAACGTGACCCGCTGGTACAATATAGGCGGCAGGCTTCTGAAATGTTCCAGCTTTTATTGGGCGATATTCGTTCTCAAGTAGTCAGTCGCGTTTTTGCCTACCAGCCTCGTCGTTGGAGCGCCCAACCTTTAGGAACGGTGGTAAAAACAGCTTCAGCATCGAAAGAAGCGCCTGCTGCGAAGCCTGAGAAAAAGAAAAAGCGAAGACGGCGTAAGCGAAAATAGAAAAACTCTTATAAAATGAGCGCATATCCTCCTACTTCATCCCTAAATATCTTCCTTGTTTTACCAAAGGCAGAGCTTCATCGCCATTTGGAAGGATCGTTGCGGATAGAGACAATGCTCCAGATCGCTAACGAACATGGGCTAACTGTGCCTGCGAGCATTGTGCATTTGAGTGATATGGTGCAAGTCGGGGAAAATGAACCTTATACCTTTACCAATTTCCTTGAGAAGTTTAAAACTCTGCGTCTTTTTTATCGCTCACCCGAGGTGATCTCGCGCGTTACGCGTGAAGCCGTAGAAGATGCCGCCCGTGATAATGTTCGTTATATGGAGTTACGCTTTACACCTGTTGCCCTGAGCCGTGCCGAGCGTTTTCCGCTACACGATGTAATGGATTGGGTCTGTGAGAGCGCAACCCAAACAGCTGAAAAATTTGGCATTGGGGTTAAATTGATCGCCAGTGTGAATCGCCACGAAAGTACCGAGTTGGCAGAGCAGGTTGCCTGGATCGCCTCTAATTATCAGCACAAGGGTATTGTGGGGCTGGATATTGCAGGTAACGAAGCTGAATTTTCTGGAAAGCCTTTTGCACCGATCTTCCGTGAAGCGAAGGAATCGGGACTAAAGATCACGGTACATGCCGGAGAATGGGGCGGTGCCGAAAATGTGCGTGAAGCTATCGAGGTGCTTGGTGCAGATCGTATTGGACATGGCGTACGCGTACTCGAAGACCCGGACGTAGTTGCTCTTGCAAAAGAGCGTGGCACAATCTTTGAAGTTTGCGTAACCAGCAACCATCAGTCCGGAGTTACACCTACACTAAAAGCTCACCCTTTGCCAAAGATGATCGAAGCAGGTTTGAAGACAACGATCAATACTGATGATCCCAGCATTTCAAGGATTTCTCTAAGCAGTGAGTTCCAAATGTCTCACGAAAAACTGGGGCTTTCTATGAAAAGCCTTAAAGAGCAGACCATGAATGCTGCCCAAGCTGCTTTTCTTTCAGATGAAGAACGTGAGAGACTTGTCAAAGAGTTCAAAAAGGGGTTAGAATAGGGGCTACCCATCTCCTGAATGAGATGTAGCAAACCGGTTAGGATAGCAAAGGCGCACCTTTGTGTCCTCCCCATCGCTATGGCTTATGCCAAAAAGATGGAGAGAGCGCAGAGGTTTTTTTGTGTCAATTTGCAAGATCTGTATTGCATCTACTTTTGGATGCGTAAGTGCCCCAAGTAGGGTATGCAGATCGGCTATACAAAAAAAATGTTTATTACAAGACCCGCTGTGCAGCGCATCTGAGAGATGCAACGCACATCTCCATTATCTTCTCTACCTTCTTGCTCTGTTTCACCTGTAAGAAGACGACTGATGTTTACCCGTAAGACTGCTAAAGGAGTTTCTTATGCCCCAAGACAATTTCAACGCCCGCGATACCCTCAAGACCGAGGGCGGCGAATATACCTTTTATCGCCTCGATGCGCTCGAAAAGGCAGGCATCGTTGATCTGAAGAAATTGCCCTTCTCAATCCGTATTTTGCTCGAATCTGCTCTTCGTCAGGTGGATGGCAAAGGGATCACCGATGATGATGTAAAGCGCATCGCCGCATGGACGCCGAATGGCGCACGCCCCGGCATCCCCTTCAAACCCTCGCGCGTTGTAATGCAGGATTTCACCGGCGTTCCCGCCGTTGTGGATCTGGCTGCGATGCGCTCGGCAGTCGCGCGTCTCGGCGCGGACCCGAAGGTGGTTAATCCCCTCGTGCCTGTTGATCTCGTCATCGACCACTCGGTGCAAGTTGATTTTTTCGCCACAGCCGATGCCGCACAGCGCAATACCGAAGTTGAATATCAACGCAACAAGGAACGCTATGAGTTCCTGAAATGGGGACAGGGCGCTTTCGATAATTTCCGCGTTGTACCGCCTTCGACAGGCATTATTCACCAGGTCAATCTTGAGCATTTGAGTGACTGTGTCCCCGCCCGTGAAATTGACGGCGAACTTCAGGCTTTTGCCGACACCCTCGTCGGCACCGACTCACACACCGTGATGATCAACGGTCTCGGCGTACTCGGCTGGGGCGTTGGCGGGATCGAAGCGGAAGCTGCCATGCTCGGTCAGCCCCTCGATATGCTGCTTCCTGACGTAGTCGGTTTCAAGCTCCACGGTGAAATGCAAGATGGCGTTACCGCCACTGATCTTGTGCTGACCTGTGTTCAGATGCTGCGTGAACATGGCGTGGTTGGTAAATTCGTCGAATTCTACGGTCCCGGTCTCGACTCCATGTCGCTGCCCGACCGTGCGACCATCGCCAATATGGGACCCGAATACGGCGCGACGATGGGCTTCTTCCCTGTGGATGAAGAGACGCTCAATTACATGCGTTTAACGGGACGCTCTGAAGAGGCGATTAAACGCACAAAAGCCTATCTCACGGAACAAGGTTTATTCCGTACCAGCAGTACCCCGGACCCCGAATACACCGCCACACTAGAACTCGACCTCGGCAGCGTTGTCCCATCGTTGGCGGGACCCAAGCGTCCCCAAGATCGTGTCGCCTTATCCGATATGCAGGATGCCTTCCAGAAATCCCTCGTCCACGAAGCAGGGCTGCACGGATTCGGTCTATCCGAAGAAGATACCAAGAAAAAAGCGACCGTCGGCGCAAATGGCGGTAGCTACGAGATCGGGCATGGCGCGGTGACCATCGCTGCGATCACATCCTGCACGAATACATCGAACCCCTCGGTGCTGATTGGTGCTGGTTTGGTGGCAAAAAAGGCGCTCGAATACGGTCTCGACGTTGCGCCGCAGGTCAAAACATCGCTGGCTCCCGGCTCGCGCGTGGTCACTGAATATCTGAAACAGGCAAATCTGATCGAGCCGCTCGCCAAACTAGGCTTTGACGTGGTCGGCTACGGCTGCACGACCTGTATTGGCAATTCGGGCCCGCTGCCCAGCGAAGTGGCAAAAGCGATCACCAGCGAAGACCTGGTTGTGGCGGCTGTTTCCTCGGCAAACCGTAACTTTGCCGGGCGCGTCCACTCGCTCGTGCAGGCGCATTATCTGGCGTCGCCCCCGCTCGTGGTCGCCTACGCGCTGGCCGGTACGGTCGATATTAATCTCGACAAAGATCCCATCGGCACGGGCAAAGATGGCAACCCCGTTTACCTGAAGGATATTTGGCCCAGCACCAAAGAGATCATGGACGTGGTCGCCGAGAGCGTGCATGCGGATATGTTCAAAGAAAAATATGCCGAAGTTTTCGCTGGGGATGATCTGTGGAATGGGATTGAAGTGGCTGGGGGCGACATCTATGAGTGGGATGAGGCGTCTACCTACATCCACCACCCCCCCTTCTTCCAAAACGTGGATTTAGACTTGGCTCCGATTAAGAACATCGATTCGGCGAGAGTCTTGGCACTGCTAGGCGACTCGATCACCACCGATCATATCTCCCCCGCTGGCAGCATCCCCGCCGACGGACCTGCGGGCAAATACCTGCAAAGTCGCGGTGTAAAACCCAGTGACTTTAACTCTTTCGGCTCACGGCGCGGTAATGACCTCGTGATGATGCGCGGCACCTTCGCCAATATCCGCCTGAAGAATAAACTCGTCCCCGGCGTGGAAGGCGGCTATACCCGTATGCTCTCAAATGGCGGCGGGCAAACGACCATCTACGATGCTGCTGTCAACTATATCGAAAATGAAACGCCGCTCGTCATTTTGGCTGGCTCGCTCTACGGCAACGGCTCCAGCCGTGACTGGGCAGCCAAAGGGACGCTGCTGCTCGGCGTCAAAGCCGTCATCGCCGAAAACTTCGAGCGCATCCATCGCTCCAATCTCGTTGGCATGGGCGTGCTGCCCCTCCAATTCGCCGATGGCGAAAGCCCCGAAACTCTCGGCTTAACGGGCGAAGAGACCTTCGACATCCTCGACCTGAGCGATGAGATGGCTCCCTTAAGCGATGTGAGCATCACCGCAACAAAGGCCAATGGAGAAAAGGTTGAATTCAAAGCCACCGCGCTCCTGAATACCGAGATCGAAGTGGAGTATTATCGAAACGGCGGTATTCTGCACACGGTGTTGAGGAATATGGTGCGGTAGGGGAGAAAGCAGCAAGGATTTAAAAGGACAGACCGGCGTAAGCCAGTCTGTTTTTTTAATCATTATAGCCTTTTCTAGCGAAATAGTTCTTCTAGCAAGTAATTGATTTTATCTATTTGCCCTCTGAGATTTAACAAGCCATCAAAATAACGGGGTTCTCTACTGTCTCCTGTTCTAATGCTAAAGCTTAGATAGGCTGACAAAGAAAGAGCTTTTTTAATATTAGAGATTACTTGTCTGTCCCATTTATTTCTAACTGCTTTCTTGTAAAAGCTAGCTAAAAAACCTTCTATCTCTAATATAGAGCGCTCACTAATTCTGCTTGGCGTCTCATAAAGATAATCAGCAAATTTATTTAATCGAAGAATATCATCCTTACTTGGTGAATTTGAAACCTGAATGCTTCCAGAGCCAGTATGAACTGCTCCAGAGATGTTTCCAATAAAAGTTTCTTGTTTGACGACTCGCGATGTGCTATTATCGCCAACAATGTTGCCATCGCCTATAATTTTTTTGTTTTGAATTCTTTTGCTGCTCATAATCATCTTCTAGCTCTACATTCAAAAAATCTTTTCCATGAGTTCTTCTCGAAATGAGTTGTTTTCAGTTGTTTCTGTCATAATACTTTGACCATTTGGATCTTTCCAAATTTTTGCATATTCCTCATCAACGGGAAAACTCGCGTGCCCAGTAGCCTTATGCCACTTGCTTGCGCCAGAGTTTCTACTGTATAAGGTTAGTTCAAATTTCCCAGGTAAAGGAGAAAAACTATCATTGCTTGGACTAAACAATATGTATATTGAAACTCGAGTGTTGGCAGGCACCAAAACAGATTGGAATGGTTCAAAATCGGATTTTTGATAAGTTTCAAAAATACTATAATCATCTCGCGAAAGAAGTGGGAAAAACGAATAAATATTTCTGCTCTTATCATCTTCTTGGAGATACTTAACATGTAAAAGAATATCGTCAATGGATCCGGCCTTAGCACCTAAATTTGATAATTCACAGCCTACTACAATAGCTGGCATCTTGTCGATACGTGTCAATATTACTCGTGGTTTCAAATATATAAACCCCTGAAACTTAGCAAAAAGTGTTCTGTATGCAGTTAGTGCACTTACAATAAAGGCTAAGAGGGATAAGACGATTGTTATAACTTCTAACACAGTCATAATAGCTCCTGGAAAAACTTTGTTGCTTCGTACAATGCAATCTGATTGGCCTTTATTTGAACCGGATTATGTTCTAACAAAGATATTATAAATCATTAAACAATGTAAAGCGCAATCTTGACTCGTATGTGAACTACAAAAATCAAGAAAATGTATTTTCTTTCTTCCAATTTTCATTTGAACTCCACCAATTCAAATATCGTGACAATCCTTCAATATCAGGAAAAAGAGTAGTTTCATTAAAGCCATAAAAATTCAGATCAAAAAGGACTTTCTCTCTATACTTAGCAGGCACAATAATTCGTTCAACAATTATGCCATCTTCTTGAGAGTGGTTTAAAGAATGTTGTGGTATTGGGTGATACGTAAACATGCTCCATTGTCCAATAATTCTTCCAACGTGAGCAGAGGGTCTAAATTGGGAAATTTCAACAACATCTTCGATATTATCTTGGTTGGGGTCAATTTTATTAATATTTGCTTTATTCAGGCAATAAATAGAAGAATCATGCTCGGAAACACTCGATACTGCAAAGTAAGCGGCTACTAGAGGGTTTACTGTCCAATCTAAGAGTCTTGTTGCAAGCCCATAATGTTGAGCTATTGCCAAACGGTTCCATTCATTTTTAGGTAAATCTATAAACCCAACAGCTCTTCTGCACCATGCTTTAAATACATCCAAATCTTGATAATTTACGAATTGTTTTCTTCCTGCTTTAGCATACAGTGGCCATTCGTGATTTGCTTGTCCCCGAAAAAGCCACGAATAATTTTTACGATATTTTGAACGCAAAAGCGTATGCAATTCACTAAAACTTGTTATTATTTCTTGTTTCATAATTTAACCACCTGATTTTCAGAGAATAAATACCTGCTCAATCTTGATATAAAAACAGTGTGATTATTATAGGGGATAAACTCCCAACTCAGTGTTTTTTCATTTACTTTTTTTTTCGGTTCTTTTCCTTGAACGCTTCCCATTCATCCCAATCCATATCCCTGCCGGGGAAAACAGGCTTTTCGATTGGCCAGACCTTCTCGATCCAATCATGTAAAAAGCTGCCGACTTTTTCATCGAGGCCTTTAGCTTTCTCGCTGTCGATCACCCAATAATAAACGACCTCATCCGCGCCACCACGATACCAGGGGTAAATATAGACGCAGCCGATACAACGGCTGTCGTCCACGCTTCGCATGGTATAGGTGAAGCTTTTTCGTTGATCAAATTCCTCTTCATGGTATTTCAGGTCTTCGTAGTTCGACTCGATGGTCATATCATCTGCGGGCCAATCATCATCTTTGGCAAAGATCTGGCGCAGACTGACTCGGCTCGACATGACAGCTGCATAATCTTCTTCCACATCTTTGGTGGTCAATTTTTTGAGAATAAAGTCAGCGGTTTTGATTTCTTCCGGGACTTCAAATTCAGCGGGGACAAAAGGTGTTTCCATGCTCAAACTCCTTGAAACATCTACGGGGGAAATTATACAGAATTCGATTTACTTCAAATACCGGTCAAAAAACTCGATCGTCCGCTCCATCGCCAAACTAAAATTATTCGAGATATTGTGATTATCGCCCTCGTATTTGTAGAGTTCTACATATTGCTCGGCTTCAAGCATCTCGTAAAAAAGGATCTCCGAAAACTCGAGCGGTACATCCGCATCGTTAGTACCATGATGGAGTTGGATAGGACCGGAAATTTCATCCACGTAGGAGTTTGACGAGATCGCAGCCCAAAACTCGGGGTTCTCTTCAAAGGTGCCATAAAGGTCAAAGATCGTCAGTCGCCACGATCCCGGTCGCGGCGTTGGGATTGGCGCTGCTCCTTCGCCGCGCCGCCATTTCGTAAAAAGATCGGGATACGAAACCACGACCCCAGCCCAGATCACGCCCGCTTTGACATCGTCAGAGACCACCATATTTCGCAGCGTGATATATCCGCCCATGCTATGCCCCCACATCCCGATCCGCTCAGGGTCCGCATTGGGGAACTGCTTGATCGCCGCCACCGCGTTCAACACATCAATGGCGTAATCGGGGTTGCCGTAGGGTCCGCGAGCCTCGCCCTCCGAACGGTCGTGTCCACGATAATCGCTGCGGAAAACGATATATCCGCTCCGCGCCAGTGAATCCACATAAGCCGCATAACGTTCCGTTGTCTTATACACATCCGGCGGAATATAACCGTGATTGAAAACGATCACGGGCCAACCCCTCGCAGGCTTCTCGCCATTTGGCACCGTCAACAGCCCGTAGATCGTCAATCCCTCCGATTGGTACGAGGCATAATAACGGCTGTAATTACTCCCCGGCGTCAGCTCCTCCTCGATCACGATCTCGCTGCCGGGATACGCCTCCGCGCGCATCAACTCAACGGAGAGCGGATGCTGGATCGGCGTCGCAGTCGGGATCGGTGTCTCGGTCGCCGTTGCGCTAGGGGATGGCGTATTCGTTAGCGATGGCGTAGACGACGCCCTCGCGGTCGCACCTGATTTGGGCGTGCTTCCGCTGGAAGAGCAGGCTGCCGTAAAAAGACTTAATACCGTTAAAACAAAAAAGAAACGTGTTTTTCTCATAACTACTTGGATAGCTGTCCGGTCGATTTTCTTTCCACAAAAATTGATTTTAAACTTCACTTTTTTCCTGATTTTAATCTACTTTATGGTAGAGTATCCTTAACCCAGCAAAAGGAAAAGCAATGCCCGAATTCAACTACCTAACCACCCACATCGGCTCAGTGCCACACACAGAGGCCAAAACGCTCACCAAGCAACTCAACGACCTGTTGGATATCCCCGCCTGGTTGCAATTGCCGCGCCGTGATTTCCGCGAGAATATTTATACGCAGTACGCACCAACCCTCCCCAGCGCAGTCGTGGACGAGGAAAGAGAAAAAGCCTTCATCGATACCAGTACCGCAGATTTCGATACTGCTCTGGAGAGCTTCTATCAGAATATTCTCGATGATAATGTCGATGCCTTTGCCCTACATCCCGACTATGCTCGAGGCTTTTACGTCCTAAAAAACTCGCTCAAAACCGATCCGCCCAAATATGCCAAAGGCCAGGTCATGGGTCCGATCAGCTTTGGGCTGACAGTCACCGATCAGGATGGACGAGCCTGTTTATATAACGAAACGCTGGTGGATGTACTCATCAAGCATATGACCTTCAACGCCCGCTGGCAGGTCAGTCAACTCGCACAGGTCAGTGAGCAGGTCATCCTTTTTGTCGACGAACCTTATATGGCCTCCTTTGGCTCAGCTTATGTCAACCTGAGCAATGAGCAGGTCATCACCTGGCTGGATGAAGTCTACGATGCGCTCCATGAGGCTGGCGCGATCACGGGCACGCATTGTTGCGGAAATACCGATTGGGGCGTCTTGCTCGGCACCAAGGTGAATATTCTCAATCTGGATGCCTACGACTTCATCGAGAATCTGGCGCTCTACCCCGTCGAGTTGCGCGAGTTTTTGGATCGGGGCGGCGCGATCTGCTGGGGATTGGTACCCAATGATGAGCGGATATTAGGCGAGACAGCTCAAAAGCTGGCACAAAGATTACGTAGCGGGATCAAGCTGATATCCGAGAAAGCTGCGGGACGGGGCGTGCGAATCCGCCCGGATGAGTTCGCATCCCACAGCTTGATCGCCCCCGCTTGTGGACTTGGATCTGCTACCGTTGAAATAGCAGATCGAGCATTCGACATGTTGGCTGCAACCAGCGACATTCTGAAAAAAGGGTAATTCCAATATTTGAAGCAAAAAGCCTCTGAAGTTCAGGGGCTTTTTGCTGTTAATTCACTTATTGAATAGCTAAAACCTTAATGCTACACTGGAGAAGATCGTATTGTAGGGGATTTTTTGGTGGAGGAAAAAATGAGTACGAAAATGTGGACAACAGGGCAGGCACCATTGCGTCAAACTGCGGGAACGGGACAGAAGATCCTTAGTATCCCTCCTCGCACAGTGGTAGATTTTTCAGGGGAAGAAATGGAAATCACCTATCAAGGAAAAAACACCACTTGGCTAAAAGTAACTTATAGAGACAAAACAGGTTGGTCCTACGCGAGCTTCTTTGAAAAACATGAAGAACGCTATCCGGATGACGAAGTGCAGATCGATAACAAAACACCAAACACAAACGATTTTGAACAATATTTCTACTATGAGGGACACGTAAAACATAATATGTGCGGTCAACTTTGTGTAGCGTGGATCCTTGGAAAACCTGTTGTAGAGGTGCTGGAAAGCTGGAAAGTTGGCTCCCCTCCCTTTTATCTGAGGATATTTGGCGGGCTGGCAGATCGAGGCACAAATACCAATGACCTCGATAATCTATTCAGCCAATTTGGTTTCCAGATCCCATGCCTGCGTTTTGGCGCCGGTCTGAAAGATCCTGTTCTCGGACGCCCATTGGTCACCCCACGGCGTATGGAGAAAAAACTGGAGACTCACCAGTTAATTTCAAGCGTTCATATGGATCGTACAAACGGTAACTTGCGTGGAGGCGGGGCTTTGCATTGGGTTGTCGTGGATCGCGTGATCCCGAATGGCGTTAACCGGGGTTTTGTTGAACTATATAACCCCGCTCCGAATCGAGTACAGCTTTATTCGTGGAGCGAATATATCAAGAGTGCTGGCTCTCCCTATGGCGTATGGGTACCACGCCGGCAAGCACGTGTCATGCGCGACCATCTTCTAACGATATAAAGGATTTGAATACAGGAAGGAAGACCGGTTTATGCCGGTCTTCTTTTCTTTAAAAGACGATCATTTCTCCCAAGACTGTATCTCAATGATATTTCCCTCCGGGTCGCGCAGATAGGTGAACTTGATCACGCCTACGTTTTTTATCTCTTTTTCGATGATCTCCCCTAATTTTTCTCCACCATTTTTTAGCACTTTAGTGAAGGTGCTTTCTACATCATTTACTTCAAAGGCAATATGTGTAAAACCACTGTGATTTGCCATCATCGGCACGCGTTCATCCATTTTTTCATACGAGAAGATTTCCAAGGTAGGGCCGTTCTCCCCGTAACCCGGCAGGATCAAATGTATGCCCTGCAAGTGAGCGTTCGTTAGACCAGTGGCATTGTCCAACCAATCTCCTGAAAGATCACGTTCAGGAGGTTTTACTTTGCACCCAAAGACATCGACATAGAAGTGGGCTAATTTTTTCCAATCTTTGGCAATAATATTTGTATGTACGTAGCGCATATTTTCTCCCAGCAATTATCTTTTTTACTCAAAAAGCGCCCGGTCCCTGAGCGGAGATGAAGCGAAGCGAAATTGCAGTCGAAGGGCGGTGTTTTCAGGGAATTCCGTCCTTCAACAAATTTTCAATTGGCTCCACGAGAGAAGGCTATATCACTTCCAATTCACTGACTGTTTTTTCCGAATCCGCATTCCCTGTATTTAGCGTATTTTTAGGCTCAAACAAAAGAACATGTACTTCTTTTTCTGCAACAGGCAGATGCTCTACACCTTTGGGGATGATACAAAACTCGCCTTCATTTAGCTCGATATCACCATCTCGCAACCTGATAAGTAGCTTCCCTTTTGTGACCTGGAATAATTCATCCTCCTCTTCGTGATGATGCCAAACAAACTCCCCTTTAAATTTTGCCAATTTCACATATTGACCATTCAGTTCGCCAACGATCTTTGGATCCCAATAACTATCAAAGAGAGAGAGTTTCTCTGCGATATTAACCCTTTTCATTCTCACCACCTATCTCTGACCAGACGGCGAATTCATTCCCATTGGGATCAGCAAAATGGAAACGGCTTCCACCGGGGAAGGAGAAAGTCGGCCGGATGATAACCCCGCCAGCGCCCTCGATTTTGGCTTGCGTAGCGTTTAGATCACTGCTATAGAAAACGATCAGCACACTGCCATTTTCGGTCGTAGCAGACATATCTGATTTATAAAAGCCGCCATCAAGCCCCTCGTCGGCAAAAGCGATATATTCCGGGCCATAGTCTTCAAAAATCCATCCGAAAACTGTTGAAAAGAATTTTTTCGTTGCTGCGATATCCTTTGCCGGGAGTTCAACATAATTCATTTTTTCGTGTTGGTTCATATTTTCATCCTTTTGCTGTATGTGAATAGGGCGACGGTTTTATTATAGGGGATTATCTTCACAAATGCGGAAAACTCCTTGCATCTGCGCCTTGCTTATGCTAGACTCGCAGCAGTTAAGGAAAAACTTAATTGCCATGAAAAAAGCCACCCCGATCACATCCTTTGAGCAGACCAAGCTTCTCGCCGATTCGCGCCGCTTGCAAATTCTGCGCTATTTAATGGATTCCCCCGCTACGCTGACGCAACTTGCTAAAAAACTTGGCAAATCGCCAGCGTGGGTGCGGCATCACATGCAAATGCTCGTAAAAGCTGATTTGGCCGAGCAGGCCAAAATCCGCGTGCGTGGCACGGTCACCGAGAAGTTTTATCGCGCAAAAGCCGGCGCATTTCTGCTTCAGCAGATGATCCTGCCCGATGGTAAACGTCCCGTATTGCTTTTTGCTGGCAGTCACGACTTGGCGATCGAAGCGATTGCTGAAAAACTTTCCCCTTATCTCGATATTATTCTGAATCCCGTTGGCTCATTAGATGGATTGATCAACTTGCGTCAAGGGCTTTGTCATCTGAGTGGTGCGCATTTGCTGGATGAAAGCGGTGCCTATAACACGCCTTATCTCAGCCGACTTTTTCCACAACGTGATCTGCAGGTGGTCACGTTAGCGCATCGTACACAGGGACTGATGCTTGCGCCTTCCAACCCAAAGGGGATTCGAGGGCTTGGTGACCTTATTCGTGACAATATTCGTTTTATCAATCGCAATTCTGGTTCCGGTACACGGATATGGCTTGATGAAGAGTTGCGTCAAGAGAATATCCCCAGTGAGATGATCAAGGGCTACGAAGAAAGCTGCAAGACACATTCAGCCGCCGCAGAACAAATCAAAATGGGGCTTGCCGATGCAAGTATAGGGTTGCAAGCTGCAGCTTTACAAAAGGGACTTGATTTCATTCCCCTCTTTGAAGAACGTTTTGATCTGACTATCCCAAAGGAATATGCCACGTTGGCAACACCGCTTTTGGATGAATTGCAAAGCGCTGCCTTTCGAAACACGGCCAAAGGCCTTACGGGATATAACCTCGCCCAGAGCGGCGCTCAAATTCTATATTAGCACTACATCCTTGCGAAGAATCTCTCTCCCCACGAAAAGAAACTGTGGCTCATGTGTAAACTAAGTGCAAAGCCACAATAGCAGCAATAAACTCAGGAGA
>CAZOOX010000076.1:0-16982 GCA_964581545.1 uncultured Anaerolineaceae bacterium | reverse complement strand
CAACTCTACTACAAGAAACCCCGTTTATTCATCTTTTTTTGGCGAAGGTATTGCAAAGTAAGTGATGATGATTTTTCCCAAAGGGCACGCGTGCGAGCGGAGCGAAGCAATCTCTTAGAACGCAGAGCTGTTTCCTTACATATGAGACTGCTTCGGCGGAAAAGCTGCCTCGCAGATTCATATCATCACTTACTTTAGAAGCACTACCAACTCAAGAAGAGCCAGCTGAAAACTTTACACGTTTTCAGCTTTGTGAAACACAGCATTTCAAGTGAAAAAACATTACTTTTTTCGCAAAGTGCTGATATATTACTGATATACTAGAGCCTATCTAGCGTTATAATTGTTTTAGGATCCATCTTTCAAAAAGGAGCATTACCCATGTCCTTGTTTTCCCCTCCCCGTTATCAAGCCCCATTCAAGCCCTATCGCCGCGACGATCTCTCTGTCCCGATAAAAGTCTTTACCGCAGCAGAAGGCCTGCTTAAGGGAGCGCTTTTCGGTTGCCGCATGTGTGGCAACTGCATACTGCAAGAAACTGCCTTTGTCTGTCCGATGACTTGCCCTAAAGGTCTGCGAAACGGCTTGTGCGGTGGGGCTACGCCAGAAGCTTGTGAGGTAGATCCCTCCCGTCCTTGTACCTGGCATATGATTTACGAACGTACTGAAAAACTGGGACGCGAAGAAAAATTGCTCGAAATCAACGCCCCCTTGGACGGTGATCGCGTTGGCCGCGAGACCTGGCTGGATGTTGTCAAGGTATGGAAAGAAACCGAAGAAAGCCCCAAGTTTGTCGAATTCTTCACTGATCGCGAAAAATTTAATGAAGGCTGGGAACGCGTTTTCTATAAGGTGCGCCAACCCGACTGGTGGCAAGGCGATAGCGAATATCACGCCCCGGCTTACGAAGAACCTGCCTCGGTTCTGGAGGCCAACTTGCGCACGGGTGAATTTGTCTGCACAGGCGAAATTGCGCCCCCGTTGAGCGCATCCGGTGCAATCATCCACAAGAAAGTTGGCTGGCTCGCCGATTATGTTGCCGCCGCAAATTTCACCGATAACGCTTCGGCCTCGGCCCGTATGGGCAGCCTGGCTTCCAGCAAAATTTGTATTGACGCTGGCATGGAGCCTGTGATGCAATTGCAGGCCCGCGACCGTTCACGCGTCGTCATCGAATCCGATGCGATGGGTGCCGCCGGATTGGGCATTCGCAATATTCTCTGTCTCACTGGCGACCATCACCGCTTTGGCCCCAGTCCAATGACCAAACCCGATCAGTTCGATATGGACGGGGTACAAATGCTGTGGATGTTGCGCCGCATGCGTGACGAAGGCAAATATATCGACGGACGCAATATCAAGAATCGCCCACAATTTTTCCTGGGTGCTGCTGCTTCTCCTTTTGGTGCATACCCTAAATACGAAGCCATCCGAGCCGAAAAGAAGATCAATGCTGGTGCGCAGTTCATTCAGACCCAGCCTATCTTTGATTACGACGGCTTCCTGGAATGGCTTGAGGCCTTAGACAAGCGCAATTTGCTGGACAAGGTTTATATCCTGGCCGGTATGATCCCCCTAAAGAGCGCTCGCGCTGCCAATTTCATGGTTGATGTGCCCGGTGTCTCTATTCCCCGAGAATATGTCAAGCGCATGGATAGTGCTGGTGATAAAGATGGACAAGCCGAAGAAGGTGTAGCCATTGCGCTCGAAATGATCGAAAAACTCAAAGGCACTTCCGGCATCAACGGCATTCACTTTATGGCCGTTCACTGGGAAGCCATCATCCCCCGCCTGATTGATGAGAGCGGGTTGCAAAAACCCAGCATTAAAACACTTGAAACAGCATCTGTATAAATTACAATCGTGCTACGATTAAGAATAGCTGACCGTAGCAACCTTTTTACTGGTCAAAACAAATAATCACAGAGGAGCCTTATATGAGCAGATCAAAACGCCGTCGCGATCGCGGTAGCCGTGAACGCCGCCGAGAGCGTGCCGAAAAAGTTGTCCGCATGGTGCAACCGGTTCACAATATCCCTATTTATGAATTGTTGAAACCGGAAGGTGTTGAGCTAATTCATGAAAAGTCGATGGAAATCTTGAAAGAAGTAGGATTCGATTTCTACTATGACGAGGCCTTGGAGATTCTCAACGCCAACGGTGTAGACGTACGAGGTGAAACTGCCCACTTTGATCCTGATCTGCTTTTGGAATATGTATCCAAAGCGCCAAGTGAATTCACCCAATTAGCACGTAATCCTGAAAATAGCGTAACCATTGGCGGGGATAATATGGTTTTCGCACCAGTTTACGGTCCGCCCTTTGTACACGATACCGAACGTGGACGGCGTGATGCTCAGCTCGAAGATTTTCAGAATTTCATCAAGCTCGCTTATATGAGCCCCTATCTCCATCACTCCGGTGGAACAGTTGTTGAGCCGGTTGATGTCCCCGATGAAATCCGACATTTGGACATGCTTTTTAGTCATATTAAATATAACGACAAGGCATTTATGGGGGCCGTGATGTCCAAGTCTGATGCCGAAGATAGTGTGCGCATCGCAGAAATTCTTTACGGTGCTGAAGAGATTCGCCAAAACCCGGCATTGGTTTCGCTCATTAATATCAGTAGCCCGCGCCGTCTTGATGATCGCATGCTTGAAGCACTGACGGTTTATGCCAAGGCACGGCAAGCAGTTATTATTACGCCTTTCTTGATGGCTGGAGCTATGTCACCCGTTTCTGGTGCAGGCACATTGATCTTGCAAAATGCAGAAGCGTTAGCGGGTATTGCCTATGCTCAAATGGTCAATCCCGGCACCCCGGTGATTTACGGCTCCTTCATGACGAACGTTGACCTAAAGAGTGGTGCACCGGTCTTTGGCTCACCTGAAAGTCAGGTCGGGGTATATACAAGTGCACAAATGGCGCGACGATACAATTTGCCCTTCCGTGGCGGCGGCATGTTTGCCAGCTCAAAAGCTCCGGATGCGCAGGCAGCTTACGAGTCGGTGATGAGTATGTTGCCTGCAGTGAATGCACGCGTCAACTTCGTGCTGCATGCGGCTGGATGGCTTGAAAACGGTATGGTTGCCGGCTACGAAAAATTTGTTATGGATTGTGAAATGCTAGGCATGTATCAAACCTTGCTGAAAGGCTTTGATCTCTCAGAAGATGCCTGGGCAATGGACTCATTGCGTAGTGTGCCACCAGGCGGCCACCATCTGGGCACAGAACACACCATGCGTAATTTCGAGACAGCCTTTTATAGCTCGGATCTCTTTGATTACAATGATGTAGACAAATGGGTATTAGATGGCAGCCCAACCGCTGAAAAATTGGCTTCGAAAAAGGTCAAAACCTTACTTAAAAACTATGAAGCGCCTGCGCTAGACCCTGCTAAAGAAGAAGAACTGCAAACTTTTATCACACGACGTAAAACAGAGTTGAGCTAATACAAAAAAGCGATAAACGGAGATGAATAACCGATCTCCGTTTATCGCTGGTAAAATATAGATCTATGGCAAAACACAAAATTCTTTACTGGCATGATATTCCCACACAAGTGCGTGCTACCGATGAAAACGGACGCGCCGGGAAACCACTCTCTGACCGTTTCCAACTGGCTATCGACAACGCGGCTATGGAAGCCGACATCATCGGCTCCAATGAATACACCGATGGTTTTCAATGGGGCGATGAACAAGAGCGCCCTGGCTCCGCAGCCGAAGTGGCTGAAGCCGTGGTCACTGAGTTAGAAGAGAAATATACAAAAATCGATTGGCGTGGTACGGCCAAGCGACTAAAGGGAACGGAATAATTCAATCAAAACACATTTCGTAGCCTGTTTATGAGCCACCCTACTGTTGTACGTTTGCATAATATTAGGGGTGAATCGTTGTGTAAAACACCCCTTGTAGACTTGCATTTCACATCGTAGAATTGGTCAATTATCCCAACAAAGAGATTACTAAATGAAGCATACATTAATTCTAATGCCCTCCGGGCGGCGCGGCAAAGTTGACGATGGAGCGACTGTAATGGACGCGGCCCGCCAGATGGGCGTTGAAATTGAATCCATTTGCGGTGGACGACAAACCTGCCACAAGTGCCGCGTTGTTGTTGAAAAAGGTCGTTTCGACAAACACGGCATTACTTCAGGCGAAGATCACCTGACCCCGCGTACTGAAAAAGAAATCACCCTGCTCGAAAAGCTGGGAACTCCCGAACAGCGTCTTTCGTGCGATGCGCGCATTCATGGCGATCTGCTCATCACCATCCCCGAAGGCAGCCGCGCTCAAAAACAGATCATCCGCAAGACAGCCACAGAACGCGTCATTGAAGTTGACCCTACTATCCGCCAGCTCTATGTCGAAGTGGAGGAAGCGCAGCTTGGCTTCCACCGTGGCGATTGGGGACGCCTGCAAGACGCTCTGGCCGATCAATGGGAACTGGAAGAAGACCTGACTATCGACATCCATGCCCTGCGCAAGCTGCAGGACGCTCTACGGGCTGAGAAATGGGCTGTTACCGTGATCGTGTGGAATGAGCGAGAAGTTATTGATGTGCAGCCCGGCTTTGTTGAGGGCACTTACGGTCTCGCCGTCGATGTGGGCAGTACGACCGTTGCCAGCTATCTATGCGATTTGCGTACAGGCGAGTTGCTGGCCACCGAATCGGTGATGAACCCGCAGGTTTCCTACGGTGAAGACCTGATGAGCCGCATCTCATTTGCGATCAGTCGCGATGACGGTCTGGATGTGATGCATAAAGCGATCATTGATGCGCTCAACCAGCTTGCTGCTCGCACCGCCAAACAGGCTAAAATTCGCACAAGCCAAATTCACGAGATCGTGATGGTGGGTAACACCACTATGGCGCATATTCTGCTTGGCATCAACCCCGAGCAAATTGGTGGGGCGCCGTTCGCGCTTGCCAATCGTGATGCGATGGATTTCAAGGCTCGCGATTTAGGGTTGAAACTTAATCCTGGTGCGAATACGCATCTTTTGCCGGCTGAAGCGGGACATGTTGGTGCGGACAACGTCGCCGTTTTGGTGGCCGAACAGCTTCATTTGCAGGATCGGGTCGTTCTTGCGGTAGACGTGGGTACCAACGCAGAGATTATTCTCAGCGGCCCAGAGTGGATGTACAGCGCATCCAGCCCGACGGGCCCGGCTTTTGAAGGTGGTCAGATCTCTTCAGGCATGCGCGCTGCGCCCGGGGCGATTGAACGCGTACGCATCGACCCGCAAACGAAAGAACCGCGTTTCCGCGTTATCGGCGAAGAACGCTGGTCAGATGAGTGGCAGCTTAGTGTCGATGCACCTGCCGAAGCGCAGCCCCAACATCTCGCAGCGGGGATTTGTGGCTCGGGCATTATCGAGGCGATCGCGGAGCTTTTCTTGGCGGGCATCCTGTTGACGGATGGCCGATTCAACCCCGAGGTGGAGTACGCATCCATGCTTTGGGAGAACGGAAAACGCAAAGGGTCATATATCCTTGCCAGTGCAGAAGAATCTTCGAGCGGTAATCCTATTCTGATCACCCAACAAGATGTGCGCAATATTCAGTTGGCAAAAGCTGCTTTGTATGCCGGAGCCAAGTTGCTAATGATGCGTGCCGGCGTTGAACAAGTGGACGAAGTTATTTTGGCGGGCGCGTTTGGCAGTTATATTGACCCCAAACACGCAATGGTGTTAGGATTAATTCCAGACTGTGATTTATCAAAAGTCCACGCTGTGGGTAACGCCGCCGGAGATGGGGCCAGGATTGCGCTGCTGAACAAAGCGCGCCGCGCTGAAGCCAGCGAAATTGCGAATAAAGTGCGCTATATTGAAACCGCAGTAGACGCTGATTTTCAGGAAGAGTTTGTTAAAGCCATGCACCTGCCCCACGGAGGCGATGCGTTCCCCCATCTGGATGGCATGTTGCCCGAAATGAAAATGGCGATGCCGACAAGGCGCGAACGCAAACGAAGACGAGTACGGACGAGCAACCGCTGACTGCGGTTATAAAAAAAGTGAAACGACAAAGGAAAAACCATGAGCGATGAAATTAATTTGAAAGAAATGCCCAACGATGAAATTCTGGAGCTAATGGGCGAAGATCTGTACGATGGCTTAGCCGACGAAATTGTAGAAGAAGTTAAGGAGCTGCTCTCCCGCGAAATGTCGCCATATAATATTTTGATCCAGGGCCTGGTGGCCGGGATGGAAGTTGTCGGCGTGGATTTCCGCGATGGCATTCTCTTCGTTCCCGAAGTGCTGATGGCGGCTAAAGCCATGAAGGCCGGGATGGAAGTGCTGCGCCCGCTTTTGGCCGAAACCGGCGCGCCAAAGATGGGCACGGTCGTGATCGGTACCGTCAAGGGCGATATTCATGACATCGGCAAAAATCTGGTTGCCATGATGCTGGAAGGTGGCGGATTTGAAGTCATCAATCTGGGCATCAATGTTGAAGCTGAAGCGTTTGTGGCAGCGATCAAAGAGCATGATGCCGACATTCTGGGCATGAGTGCCTTGCTGACAACGACCATGATCTATATGCGCAAAGTCATCCAGACATTGAAAGATGAAGGGTTGCGCAACAAAGTTGTCGTTCTTGTCGGCGGTGCGCCGCTCAATGAGGCTTTCGCCGAAGATATTGAAGCGGATGCTTATTGCCGCGATGCCGCTGTAGCAGTCGAGACGGCAAAGAAATTTATGGAGATAAAAAACGCATGAACCCACTCAAACAACTTCTTGATACCGGCCAACCTGTGCTGCTTGATGGCGCTATGGGCACGATGTTGATGGATGCGGGTCTCGAACAGGGTGATCCGCCTGACGAATGGAACGTGCTCTACCCGGAACGTATCAAGGCTATCCAGCAGGCTTATGTTGATGCCGGTTCCCAAGTGATTTTAACCAATTCTTTTGGTGGAACAAGCTTTCGCCTGGAAATGCACAATCTGCAAGACCGTGTTTATGAACTCAATAAAGCGGCTGCAGAAAATGCCCGTGCCGTTGCAGACGCTGCTCCGCACACCGTGGTTGTGGGTGGCGACATTGGGCCAACGGGCCAGTTATTTGAGCCAATGGGCTTGCTGACCTTCGATGATGCCAAAGCAGCCTTTGCTGAACAAGCGCGTGGGCTGGCCGACGGCGGTGCAGATGTCTTTTGGATCGAGACCATGAGTGATCTCAACGAAGTCAAAGCCGCTATTGCCGGTATTCGCGAAGTCAGCGATTTGCCGATCGTAGCCACGATGTCTTTCGATACGCACGGACGTACGATGATGGGTTTGAAACCCGAAACGTTCATTGAAGAGCTAGGCGACCAGGATGTGCTCGCTTTGGGAGGCAACTGCGGCACCGGTTCTGACGAGCTTATCAAGGCAGTTGATGCCATGCGTAGTGTCAATGCTGAGATCGTGCTGGTTGCAAAGGGTAATGCTGGTATTCCCCATGTGGTTAAAGGTGGTGATATTGTTTACGATGGCTCTCCCGAAGTTATGGCCGAGTACGCTGTAGATGTTCACAAAAGTGGCGCATCCTTGATCGGTGGCTGTTGTGGCAGTACGCCGGAGCATATCAAGGCAATGGCCCAGGCATTAGGAAAATGATCAAAGAGCAAATGAGCAAGTCAGTAACTTGCTCATTTGCATATTTGAAACCTTGGAGAGATTATCATGCAAACTGAAATTAGTTCAAAAACAAAGTCTGTATTTATTGGACCCGACTACCCTTTTACCATCATTGGTGAACGTATTAACCCGACCGGGCGCAAGATGTTGGCTGCGGAAATGGCAGCCGGGAATTTTGATCGTGTTAAAAGTGATGCGCTAGCACAAGTAGCCGCGGGCGCACAGGTCTTGGATGTCAACGCCGGAATTCCGCTGGCTGATGAGCCTGCTATTTTGGCGGATACGATACGTTTGGTGCAATCGCTAACCGACGTGCCGCTGTGCATCGACTCCTCCATTGTGGCCGCGTTGCAAAGCGGGCTGGAGGCCTACGAAGGCAAAGCTCTGGTCAATTCGGTCACTGGCGAGGAAGAACGTCTGGAAACGGTGTTGCCTTTGGTTAAAAAACATGGCGCGGCAGTGATCGCCATCTCCAATGATGACACCGGTATTTCCGATGACCCGGATATGCGTTTTGCTGTCGCCAAGAAAATTGTCGAGCGCGCTATGGATTACGGCATCCCCAAAGAAGATGTCATTGTTGACCCCTTGGTGATGCCTATCGGCGCCAGGCGCTATGCCGGTCGACAGGTTCTTTCTATCATTCGCCGTGTGCGCGAAGATCTGGGTTGTAATACTACCTGCGGAGCTAGTAACGTCTCCTTTGGGCTCCCCAATCGTCATGGTATTAATGCCGCCTTCGTCCCCATGCTTATCGCCGCGGGGATGACTTCAGCCATCACAAATCCACTCGAAGAGAATATTCGCAAATCAATTCTCGCCGCCGACACCCTGATGGGCAACGATGAAAACTGTGCTGCCTGGATCGCGGGAAATTCGGTTGAAGGCAAGGGAAGACGCGAACGAAAGCGAAGCCGCCGTCGAGGATGACAACCGGGTTTATTATCTGCGGAGCATTGGGGAGAGAAGTTAAAGCTTTAATTCAAAAACACGGCTGGGACGCTGAAATGATAGGCGTTCCGGCCGTAGATCATGTATTCCCTGATCGCATCTCACCAGATGTCGAAAAGCGTATCCGTTCAGCGCGGGAAGAATATGAGAAGTTGATCATCGTCTTTGGAGATTGCGGTTCAATGGGGGCATTAGACGCAATGCTGGCAAAATATCCCGATATTGAACGCATCGCCGGACCAGATTGTTACGAAATGTACAGCGGAGACTTATTCGGCAAACTAATGGCCGAAGAACCCGGCACTTATTTTCTGACAAATTTTATGGTGCGTACATTTCAGGGACTGATTCTGAAAAGCATGGGGCTAGATCGATATCCACAGTTGAAGCAGGATTATTTCAGAAACTATAAACGCGTGGTCTACCTGGCACAAACTGAAGATGAGAAATTACACCAAAAAGCCAAAGAGATTGCTGACTATCTTGAATTAGATTTTGAAGTCCGCTATACGGGGTATGGGCATTTAGAAGCGCGTCTCGTTGCTATGATGGCGACAAATGAAGCCGGTTAGTCTACTGCAAGAAATCGCTGAGGCACAGTTTATTCAAACACAACCCATCTTTGATTACAACGGATTCCTGGAATGGATTGAAGCATTAGATAAACGCAATTTGCTAGACAAAGTTTATATTCTAGCCGGGTTAATTCCCCTCAAGAGCGCCCGCGCTGCTCACTTCATGGCCGATGATGTGCCTGGCGTCTCCGTTCCTCCAGAAATTGTCAAGCGCATGGATGCTGCCGGCGATAAAGATGGCCAAGCCGAAGAGGGTGTTGCGATCGCTCTCGATATGATCGAAAAATTGAAGGGTACATCTGGCATCAACGGCATCCACTTTATGGCAGCTCACTGGGAGGCGGTTATCCTCCGCCTGATGGATGAGAGTGGTTTGCTCAAGCCTAGCATCACAACACTTGAGAGTAAGCCTTTCCACCTTTTGTCAAACACATAGAAAGCGCCCCCGCCTAAAAAACGGAGGCGTTCATATCTTCTCATGGAGTGTGACATTTCAAACTTTAATAATGCGCCATTTTTACATCCCTTAATTACTCGGGTATAATTTCCCGATCATATCTAGCATTGAACAATTTGAAACATCCTCCCACTGCCGCAAGCGGACGCGATAATCAGAAGAAAAGGAGTTCCCTAATGGCTAAAGCAGAAATTTTTGCAGGAGATTGCGGATATAACACAGACGTTGAAGCAAATATGGAGGGAAATATTTGCAAATTGAGTATCAATAGTGAATGCCCCCATATCACAAAAATGGTAGAAGAGATACCAGAAGTTAATCCTTATGAAGAAATCTCTTTTAGACGAGCAATGCCCAAAATCCATGAAGCAGGACACAAACACTGCACCCATGCCTCTTGCCCCGTACCAGTGGGGGTTATCAAAGCTGTCGAGGTTGAAGCTGGATTGGCTTTGCCAATAAATCCAACAATTAAGTTATCATAAACTGACTAGAGCACGTTCCAGTTTGTGGGTTGCTGTGAAATTAGCAAATATTATTACCAACAAAAAAGAGGACAACATGAAATCCTACCGAAAAGAACTCTGGTTCCACACCCCTACCCGCCGCGAATTCATCAATATCACGCCACAAGTTAATGAAGCGCTCCAAGAGAGTGGAATACAAGAGGGCCTTGCCTTAGTTTCAGCGATGCATATAACAGCCTCTGTCTTTATCAATGACCATGAATATGGCCTTCATCAGGATTATGAAGAATGGCTGGAAAAACTTGCTCCCCATGCCCCCATTGATCAATATAGACACAATGATACTGGCGAGGATAATGCTGATGCGCACATGAAAAGACAAATCATGGGGCGTGAAGTAGTCGTGGCCATCACAAACGGCAGGTTAGATTTTGGTACTTGGGAGCAGATCTTCTACGGCGAATTTGACGGCCGACGTCGTAAACGCGTCCTGATCAAAATCATTGGCGAATAAAAAAACTCCCTGATAATATTATCAGGGAGCAACGACAAATCTTTTTTATGCATAAATCCTTTCCGAAAAACTGGCTTGGTCATATTATCCCCCTTACGACAGTTCTAATTGCTCTTGCAATGCTTCTTTTAACGCCTTTTTGGGCATATAAAGGCTATAGCGAACCCTTTTTAGGGGCTTTAATTGAGCCAAATAATGTGGTCAGCCAAATTAACGGGAAAGGGTGGGTTGCTCGTGAAATGGGTGTAGAGTGGTCAGATAGGCTGCTGGCTATTAATGGAGAAAATATAAAAACTGCCCAAGAAAGACAAACTCTCTTGGTTAGAAATGGTTATTCTCCTGTAGATGTCACTTTTGAGAAACGCAGTGGAGAAAATTTCACTTTAACGCTTAGACCCATACAGCCTTCCTTGGGCGATTTTCTAGCACTTTTCCTTATCCCCTATCTTGTAGGGCTGATTTTTCTTGCCGCCGGTTTATGGGCTTATAAAATCCGCCCTGATTTACGCGCAAGTCGCGCATTCCTAACTTTTGCCGCCGCCCTTTCTGTTACCACAGTCACATTTTTAGATATGAACACCACTCACCATGCGGTGCTTTTGTGGACACTAAGTCTTTCAGTAGCAGGTGGCGCATTAATTAACCTCGCGTTGCTATTTCCGCAAGAAATGCCTATTGTTACCCGCTATGCATGGAGCCGCTATATTCCCTCTCTCATTGTCCTTATTGTTGGCATCCCTGCCGCACGTGAAATTATTGCGCCCACGACACCTTATGCCTATATAGACAAGTGGATCATCAATTACGGGCTAATGGCCTTTTCCATTATTCTATTTATCATCACGCTGGCTATGCGTATGATGCGCAGTCTCTCCGCCATAGTACGCCAACAAAGCCGTATTATTCTTTTTGGCGCGGCTTTGGCCTTCTTGCCTGCGCTTTTGCTCTATTTGCTCCCTATTGCAAGTGGCACCATCCCTGAGTTTCGGCCTTCACTTTATTTTACACCGATGATCCTTCTCCCCATTTCGGTCACTTATGCCATTATTCGCTACAGGCTGCTTGATGTAGACCAAATTCTCAGTCGCGCATTGACCTATCTACTCACAACCGTAGCAGCTTTTGGTATTTTTTATGGCTTAATTTCTCTCATCTCTACTCTCGTCCAAAAGGCTCTCCAACCCAACGATCCACTTATTATCGCAGCTTATTTGCTCATTCTCATGTTGGGGCTAAATCCTCTCCGCAACTCTATTCAAAATGCAATTGATCGCCTCTTTTATCGTTCGCCAGCCGATTATCGCCGTGTGCTAACCAACTTGTCCAGCCAACTTATTATCACACCTGACCTCGGGCAAACACTAAAAATTCTTGAAGACGAGTTAAATAAAGCGCTATCTCCCACGCGCTTCGTGATCTATCTTTATAACGACGAAGAACAGGAATATCTGCCTTACGCATCACAAGAAAATAGCGCACCACCTTATGCGATGGAAGATCCGCTGGTGGGACTTTTACTGGATGCCCACGCCCCAATTTGGTTGCCGCCAAGTGGCGAATTCCCCGCACCTATCAGCGACGGGACATACGCGCATTTGGCTGGGTATACCTTCGTTCCGCTTCGCTACAAAAACAAGCTGATAGGCTTTCTCTCTCTCGGCTCGCGCCGTTCTGGCGAGCTATATTCGGGTGACGATCTCGACTTTCTCTCTGCCGTTGCCGCACAATCAACCCTCGCCTTGGAAAACGCACGTCTTTTCAGCAACCTGCAACGCACACTTAACCAAACCCTTGAAATGAAGAATCTGATGGATGATATTTTCGCATCCATTGCCACTGGTGTAATTACCACAGATATTGAGCAAAAAATCACCCTCTTTAACAAAGCTGCCGAAGAAATTTTAGGCGCCCCCCTCGATAAAGTACTTGGAAAATCCCTTCAAGATGCTTTACCAGAGTTTTATCCTCAATTAGCCTATCCTGCTCAAAAAATTCTCGGCGAGGGAACTCCGAGCATTACTGCCGAAGTATCTCCCTACCTGAAAACGCGCGGAGATGTTCATTTGCGTCTCTCTTGCTCCCCTCTGCGAGATGCCTATCTCGCCACAAAAGGTACAACGATTTTCTTTGAAGACCTGACCGAAAACCGTCGTCTCGAAGCGGAGCAGGAGCGAATTCACACTACCTTTGGGAGAGTCGTCGCTCCGCGCGTACGCGACCGCCTGCTCGCAGACCCAGGCAACCTACGCCTTGATGGCGCTGAAGAAACCGTTACCATCCTTTTTGCCGACATCAGCGGCTTCACCGCATTTAGCGAGCGAAAATCCGCTAAAGATGTTTTTGAGTTACTCAATAATTATCTCGATATGGCCGCCCAAGCCATCCTTGAAGAAGAAGGCACGCTCGATAAATTTATCGGCGACGCAGTCATGGCGATCTGGAATAGCCCAGACCCACAGAAAGATCATGCCCTACGTGCAGTTCGTGCTGCGCAAAAAATGTCTGAACGAGTTGCCGCAGCGCATCTCAAACTCGCTGACCCGGCAAAACATCTTAGCTTCCATACCGGCATCGCAACAGGCATTGCGATGATCGGCAACGTGGGCACGCGCGAACTTTTCAACTATACAGCTATTGGCGACACCGTCAACACGGCCCAGCGAATAGAAGCGCTTGCAAAACCCGGGCAAACTCTAATCAATAAAGCTGCCTACAACTTGGTCGCAGACCATATCATTGCCGAGGAGCTAACTCCCGTCAAAGTTAAAGGACGCGAAGAACATATTAGCGTTTACAATCTACGTGGACTTAGAAATGCATAAGCACAAAAGAGGACACTAGATGCTAAAGATCTATCACCAACAAGTCCTGCAAGAAGCGCTAAGAGATAAGCTTAGCTCGTATGCTTTAGAGATCATCATCGAAGCAAACCTGAAACAAGATGATCTATGCGGGCAAATCGGACACGACGAATATCATTTTGACAATAACGCTTTCGATGAGAGCTATGCATACATAGAAGAGAATCACGCAAAGGTTCGCGCCGCGCTCAAAGTCGGAGATGTTGAAAAAGCATGGGCTGCCTTTGGGCGTCTCTCACATACAGCACAGGATTTTTATGCGCACAGTAATTACATCTCACTTTGGTTAGATCAATTTGACAAAGAAGATCTTCCTCTCCCCGCAGATGTTGACCATGCCGACCAAGCCATTATCAAGAGCGAGAAACTTCAATCCGGGAAGTTATATTATCCGCTTGAGTTTCTTTCTTATGTCCCTGCTCTGAAGAAATACGTCATGCCTTATCTTCCAAAAGATTCTCATGCCTAGATGAATTTAGATTCTCCTGAGCAAGGAGAAAAATTTGACTATACTTGTGCAGCAGCGGTAAAAAGAACAAAGGATGAATTTAAGAAAACCCTGACAGAGTTATCCAATAAGGAGAGGAATTTATTTTTGCATCTCACTGCTCCTTAAAAGGAAGCACCCCTGTTGGAATGTAAACAATCCAAAATTCGGGTGTAAATCGACATTTTCCCCAACATAAATCCATAAAATCTACGCGAAAAGTAATCTCTACCTCGAAAACTAAAGATTGCTCTTCTTTTTGTTTGACGCTTCTATAGGGGACGTGTATAATCACGGGTCGGTAAACATATAGTGAAAAGGAGTAGGCTTATGGCTGAAAACGAAACGACGCAAGCCAATGCGTTGGAACCAAAAACTAAAATAAAAGGAACGATTACCAAAACAACAATTGGTGGCGCACTTGTTGATCTTGGTGAGGGGCAACTCCCCGGTGTAATTCATATCTCTCAACTACAAAAAGAACATTTAACCAGCGTTGAAGACGCTGTTGAAATTGGGCAAGAAGTTGAAATGTGGGTACGTCGTGCCCAAAAAGATCGCATCGAATTGACAATGATCGAGCCTTTGGCGTTAGAATGGCGCGAGATGAAACCCGAAATGACCACAAAAGGCAAAGTTGAACGACTTGAAGCTTACGGTGCTTTCGTTGATATTGGTGCAGAGCGTCCCGGCTTGGTGCACGTAAGCGAAATTGCACATGGTTATATCAAGGATCCTTCTCAGATCGTTAAAGTTGGTGACGAAGTTGACGTAATGATCCTTGAAGTTAATCGCCGCAAAAAACAAATTCGATTAAGCATGAAAGCAACTCTTCCTGAACCAGAAAACACAGGGCCTCAACGTGGACAAGGCGGCAGAAGACGCGGCGGTAAGAAAAAAAGCGTTGAAGCGATGATGGCAGAACTTGAAGGTGAAGAACCCAAAGCACCTGAACACACTGCTATGGAAATGGCTTGGCAGGCTGCTCTTGATAGAGCCGATGCTGCTAAAAACGACAGCCCAAAAGAAGAAAAGAAAACAAAGAAAGACGAAGCACAAGCAGAAATTCTCTCTCGCACATTGAAAGAACGAAAATAATCTTTTCAGAAAAAACAAAAAAAGCCCTCTCAATGAACTAGCCCCAAAAAAGCAGACACGAAATAAAAGCCCTCCTGTGAGAAAATAAAAACAGGAGGTTCTTTTTATTATGTCAGGAAAAAAGGAATGAAAGATTATCCGTTGTCAGTGAAACTGCAAGCTGTGCGGATGTTTCTTGAAGAAGACAAAACCAAAGCTGAGATCAGGGAAACTCTCGGTCTCACTAAAGGCAGAGTAAAGGTTTGGGTATAGCGCTATCGCGATGAGGGCGAAACTGGTTTGCAGAAAAAAAGAGGGCGTCCTCTGAAGCAGGTGGAAAGCATAGAAGAAGAGTTAGCCCGCTTGCGAATGGAAAATGAACTCCTAAAAAAGTTCCATGCCGAATTGCGCAAAGACGAGTTCGCGAAGCGCAATATCGGCTTGTTGAGCGATACAAAGCGAGATTTGAAGTGAAGGCGATGTACAACTTCTTTGGGTTCTCACGTGCAGCATATTACAAATGGAGACAGGGTATCACCGAGCCGGATCAAGATGCAGAGCGCATCTTACTCGTGGAAAACGCATGGGAGAAATCTCGCAGGGTCTACGGTTATCGTCGTGTCACAATAGCTCTACAGCAACAAGGGGTTTCAATCACAAGGCTGTTTTGCGCCTAATGAACAAGATGAATATTCGTTCGGTTGCCCGAAAGCGGACGCCATACAAAAAAGCGAATCAATTGGATTGCTATCATCGCTATGATAATGTGCTCAACCGTGATTTCAGTGCTACAAAACCCAATCAAAAATGGGTGACAGATATTTCGTATCTTCGTACCCAGCAAGGCTGGGGCTATCTATCCACGATCAAGGATCTCTTCGATGGTTTCATTGTTGCCTGTCTACTTAGAAGACAGAACTCTGTGGACTTGGTAACCGACACGATCAAGCAAGCCATTCAAAAAGAAAAGATCGTCGATGGAGTTCTTTTGCATAGCGACCAAGGATTTCAGTACACGTCCGACGCTTACTTTGTTATGACTTCCGCAAATAAGATCAAGCCGTCCATGTCTCGGCGGTCACAGCGACCTGACCGGCGGCGTTGTTGTTGCCAAAGAAGAAAATGATTTTTTCGAGAAGATCCGCACCATGCAGGGGATCGGCGGTGCCGTGCCCAGCGGATTTGACTGCTGGCTCTTATTACGCGGCATTCGCACCCTGTCCTACCGCATGCGCGGACATTGCGAAAATGCGATGAAGGTCGCGCAGTTTTTGGAAGACCACCCCAATGTACATACGATTCACTACCCGGGATTGGCAAGTCACCCCGGTCATGAGATCGCAAAAAAGCAGATGAAAGATTTTGGCGGGATGTTATCGATACAAGTGGAAGGTGGCGGAGAAGCAGCGGACAGTGTTGTCAACAGTACGACGATCATCTGATCGAAGACCTTGCGCAGCCGCTAGGGTAGAAATTCACTCCGCACGGCGATGAATCAACCGTCCTACACAGCCAAAGCCGACCAAACTCGGCTCACCCATGCAAGGATAATCCCCACGCTATAATACGATCAGCTTTCGTCGTGGATACCACCTGTGGCAGGAGTTAAATCCGCAGGTGTGCTCTAACGCACTTGCGGATTGCTTTTTGCCATACGAGATAAATTTCCCTCCTGCCTAACCAAATAATATTTTGTAATCATTATAAAAAACTGTATACTAATATAAAGCCTATTTTCAATTACTTATGGTACCCCATCAGACTGGGAAGAACTGATTTAGCTATTTCTAAGAGCCTGTCAACTTTGCATCTATTTTGGAGAATGCTATGACACTCAAAAAAATATTACTAATGTTGTTCATAATGGCGCTAACGATCCTGATCGTTAGCTGCGGACCCTCTGTCAAAGAAAGTGCTGCAATGACTCAGGCAGCATGGACCCCAACTCCCCTCCCTATACCTTACA
>CAZOOX010000075.1:0-17014 GCA_964581545.1 uncultured Anaerolineaceae bacterium | reverse complement strand
TCGTAATCATATGAATAGATTACAGCTTTCTCGATCTAAGCGAAAGTCCTAATATGGTGAGGACAAGGCTGGTTATACCTATATATGGGGCTTGAATTCAAAAGGGCGATGAATCTATCGCCCTTTTTGTCTTTACACGACCTATCTGTATATACTGAGGAGTATCAGCCCCAAATTACCTCAACCCCGCCAAATGCCTTACACATATAAATTTCAGGTCTCAGCCCCGTTCTCTTTGCATAGCTCCCCCGAATATTTTCTACGAAAGAGTCAGCCGCATCATCTTTCACCAGCGCAACGGCACAGCCGCCAAAGCCACCACCCGTCATGCGTGCGCCGTAGCATCCGGGCTGAGATTGCGCCAACGCGACCATGATATTCAATTCACCATTCGTAATTTCGAAGTCGTCGCGCATGGAGGTGTGGCTGGCATTCATGAGTTCGCCCATTTTCTCGGCGTCGCCCGCTCTCATGGCTTTTGTGGCTTCCAGAACACGTTCGTTTTCCGATATAACGTGACGCGCTCTTTTGCCGGGCAACACGTCCAACTCGTCAGCGACCAAGTTGAAATCCACGAGCGTTACGTCGCGCAGATGGGAGACACCGAAATGTGCAGCGGCAGTCTCACATTGCTCGCGGCGCTCGTTATATCCCGAATCCGTATGTGAATGGCGCGTGGCGGTATCCATGATGACGATTTTTGTACCGCTCGGGAGCGGAATTTGCTGTGTGGACAGGTCGCGGCAGTCGATCATCAAAGCGTGGTCAGATCGGGCGGATGCGATGATCATCTGATCCATGATGCCCGTATTCGCGCCGACCCACTCATTTTCGGCTTGCTGACCGATTAATGCCATTTTTTTCGGCTCGAACACCCAACCGCCAACGTGTGAAAAAGCTCTTGCTACCGCCATTTCGAGCGCGGCGGATGAAGACAAGCCCGCGCCGATGGGGATATTGCTGAGCATAACGCCTTCCCAACCTGCGAGCGCGTGGCCCGCCTTTCTCAGCGCCCAAGCGACGCCCGCGACATATTCGCCCCAGCTATCTTGATGTTGTATATCAGTGAGGGAAAGTTCGGCAGGCTCGACGAAATCTACCGAGTAAAGGAGAACTTTTTCATCGTTGCGGGGGCGGACGGCCATCCAGATGGCGCGGTCGATGGCCATTGGGAGAACAAAGCCATCGTTGTAATCGGTATGCTCGCCGATCAGGTTGACGCGACCGGGCGCGCGGATGATGTGGCTTGGGGCGGCGTTGAAGCGGGACGTGAATTCCTGGGTGACTTTTTCTTTCATAAGGTTATGTTTGAGGAATGAGCGGCGGTTGAGTAGGGTGACAGCTTCATCGTCACCCGTATCGAAACCAGAGCGGACGATAGAGCGTAGGTTTCTCTTTCGTAACCCGGGACGATTTCAATACACTCTGACACGATAAAAAATATACTCTTTGAAAGGTTGTTAAACTTGCATTGCACTTACCAAGTGCGTAAGTGCCCCGAACGGGGTATGCAAGTCAGGTTTTTTAAAATCAAATTGTGCTTGCTTGACCCGATGTGCAACGCATCTTTTCAGATGCAATGCACACCTTCACAATATAAGTGGTTGTCGGAAAGTATCTAAAAAACAACATCTCTGTGGTAACCGCCTGTTTAGGGGAAAGTTGCTTTACCCCTA
The DNA here is from genome assembly GCA_964581545.1 of uncultured Anaerolineaceae bacterium. Taxonomy (GTDB): domain Bacteria; phylum Chloroflexota; class Anaerolineae; order Anaerolineales; family Villigracilaceae; genus Desulfolinea. Next base: position 15,338 of record CAZOOX010000075.1, on the reverse strand, counting down.
GAGGGTGCGCTGTCACAAGTTTTTAAAGAACTTTCCGTAGTCTACTTAAGAAACTCAGTTTTTCTTATTCGCAATCAAGCATTTTTCTGAAATATTGATTTCAAAAAAGCAATGCCTTTGCTGAACAAAAACAGAGTTTCTGTTTATTTAGCCCGATAATGCACTTCGGACAAATCACGCAAACGTGTTGCCGCTTGTTCAGCGGTCAGATCGCGTTGGGCTTCGGCCATCATCTCGTAGCCGACCATGAATTTCTTGACGGTGGCGGAGCGCAGTAGCGGGGGATAAAAATGCGCGTGAAGCTGCCAATGTTGATTTTTTTCTCCGTTGAAGGGAGCGCCGTGCCAGCCCATGGAGTAGGGGAAGGAGGTCTCGAAAAGGTTGTCGTATTTCGTCAGCAGGCGTTTGAGAATATCTGCCAGCGCATCCCGTTCGTTTGATTTTAGGTCAAAGATGCGCAGGACATGGCGGCGGGGCATGAGCAGCATCTCGAAGGGCCAAACGGCCCAGTAGGGGACAACGGCCATCCAATGCTCATTTTCGACTACGATGCGTTCTTCATTTTTAGCTTCACGTTCGAGATAATCGAGCAAAAGGGGCGAGCCGTGTTTCTCGAAATAGGCTCGCTGGTTCACATCTTCGGCAGCGGGTTCGTTAGGGAGTTCGTTCTGCGCCCAAATCTGTCCATGCGGATGGCGGTTTGAGCTGCCCATCACGGCGCCTTTATTCTCGAAGACTTGCACCCATTGATTTTTCTCGCCAAGCTCCTGCGTTTGCTCTGCCCAAACATCCACGACATAGCGAATATCTTCAACGGGCATTTCGGGCAGGGTTAGATCGTGGCGGGGCGAGAAGCAGATCACGCGACTGGTGCCACGTGCGCTGCGGGATTGGAAAAGTTCGTCGCCATTATCGGGCGCATCGGGCGTGTCGTGCAAGAGGGCGGCGAAGTCGTTCGTAAAGACGAAGGTCTTGTCATAAGCGGGATTGCTCACGCCGCCAGCACGTTCGTTGCCTGGGCAAAGATAGCAGCCAGGCTCATATTGCGGGCGCTCATCGGGCGGGGATTTTTCGACTTGTCCCTGCCAGGGGCGTTTGGTGCGATGCGGGGATACGAGTACCCAGTTTCCGGTTAGGGGATTGTAGCGGCGGTGGGGGTGTTCGGTTGGATCAAAAATCATTTTTAATTTCCTAATTGGTCGTATTACTGGAGATTCACCACAAAGGACACGAAGGAGCACAAAGGAAAAAACTATTTCTAACAGAATTTATCGTTTATTATGCGAAGCAGAATACCCAGTAGCTTGCTACGGGGTTCCACGCTCTAGCAAAACCCGATCCGAAGGGGAAAAATTCCGTAATACCCCGTCAGCTTGCTGCGGGGATAGGAATTTTTAGGGTTTTGCAAATTTATTCTCTGCCCCCTCCCAGCCTCCCCCAAATGCGACGAAAAAACTGTCGAATTTAGGGGAGGGGCACAATCACTCCCCCCAAATTCCATGCTTTTGGCATTTGGGGGGATGCCCGAATGGGCAGGGGGGCTTCGTGGTTTAAGCGTTCTTATTCAAAAGTCGGCAGCCAGTCGCCGTGGGCCGAGATTAAATCGTCCACCAGCGACCAAGTTTGATCAAGGTCGAGTTCGGCGGCGGTGTGCGGGTCGAGCATCGCTGCGTGGTAGATGTGTTCCCGTTTGCGGGTCAGCGCCGCTTCCACAGTCAAAGCGTGGACGTTGATATTCGTCTGCATCAGGGCAGCCAAATGTGGGGGCAGGGCGCCGACCTTCGTCGGTTGCAAGCCGCTTTTATCCACCAAAACGGGGACTTCCACACAGCAATCCTGCGGCAGGTTGTCGATCAGCCCGTCATTCATCACATTGCCATAGATCACACGGGGCGTGCCCGTCTCGAGCGAGTGGATGATATAAGCGCCATATTCGTGCGACTGTGCCACATCGTCGAAGGTCGTCACCATCTCGGCCATCCACTCCAGCTCCCACTCATTTGCGCCAGCGGCCTTGAGTTTTTCATTCATGGCAGGGATATCAACGGGTACGTCGGGATTTTCGAGCGTTTTTTTTGCCCCTTCCCAGCCTGCAATTTGGACTTCGCAGCGGCGGGGATATTCATCGATGGGGATGTTAAATTTTTCGATCAGATCGGGGCGATCTCGTTTGATGAACCAGGGGACGTATTCTGCAAAATGCTCGCTGGATTCAGTAACAGAATATCCCAGACGAGTAAGCATCTCGTAGCGGACTTTATTCCAGCCTGGGACCCGATCTTCAGCAACGATTCGGCGAATTTCGGGGTACAGGTCTATGCCGTCCCGCTCAAACTTGAGATAGAAGGCCATGTGATTGATGCCCGCACAGAGATAATTGATCTCTTCGATGGGAATATCAATATCACGAGCGAGTTGCTCTGCCGTCCCCTGAACGGAGTGGCATAAACCGACAGTTTTGATCTTCGTCGCTTTGTTCAGCGCCCACGTGACCATCGACATCGGGTTGACGTAATTCAGCAAAGTCACATCGGGGCAGAGTTCTTCCATATCCCGTGCCATTTCCAAATAAACGGGGATGGTGCGCAGCCCACGCATAATACCGCCAACGCCAAGGGTGTCGCCGATGGTCTGGCGCAAGCCATATTTTTTGGGGATCTCGAAATCGGTTACCGTGGCAGGCTCATAGCCCCCCACCTGGAACATGCCGATGGCGTACTTTGCCCCATCCAGCGCCGCTCGACGGTCGAGATGCGTTTCGATGGTCGGATTTGCGCCCAAAGACTTTGCGATCCGCTCTGTCACGATGCGGGTCGTCTCCAACCGTTCAGCGTCTATATCGTGCAGGCTGATGGTTGATTCAGCCAATTCGGGGAAGCTGAGAATATCGCCGATCAGGTTCTTGGCGAAGACCGTGCTGCCTGCGCCTAAAACAGTTATCTTGCTCATTCGTTATTCCTTTACGGAGTCCAACGTCTCCAGACGTTGGCTGTCGGTATAAAGCCGAAGTCTGGAGACTTCGGACTCCAAACACTATCACTCACTTAACTGATATTACGCACTTTCCTTTTCAATTCAGACGTTCAGCCCCCTGCCCCTCGCTTCGCTGGGGCGTCCCCCATTTTGCTTGCAAAATGGGGGACAGAAGAGAAATATCTTTCTTAAAACGAATAGAATTTCATCTTTCTCCCCTAAATTCCACGCTTTTGGAATTTGGGGGAGATGTCCGATAGGACAGAGGGGGCAAACGCTAATCATAAATGGCTCTGCTGCGTAACATCAGTTATTTATACAGAGAAGTTCTCCCTCTTCGAAGCGGGGCAACCGAAGCTGCCCCACTCCAATAAGGAGTAAAATAAGAAGTTCTCAAGAAGAAAACGTTCTTTTTTAACCAACGATTGATAACGCCTAGCTTCCGATCTGAATGCCTTCAGGCGTGCGGGTGAATTTTCTGCCAGTCGCCAACTCGACGCATTTATAGGCACCATCATAAAGACCGATGCTCTTATTCTTGACGATCATCTCGCAATACATTTCGAGCAGATCGTTTTCGTGCGTCATCAGGTCAATAGCCTGAAGCGTTTCGGGGATGGTGCGGGTCTCGACGGTGCTGTCGCCAATTTCTGCGCCACGGATAGCACCCCACATCTCATGTCCACCGACACGGGCGTTGAAAATTTTCGGGATGGGGTAGAAGGCCAACTCAGAAGGCTTCGTGATCATGATGTCCATCACACGCATCAGGTAATTACTCGCATAGACAGCGTGGAAGGTATTGTCGAAAAGGAAAACGTGCAAACCATGCGCAGAATTTTCTCGAATGCTGTCAGCATATTCCTTGGTTTCTTCCCAAGTGAAATGGGTGTTGAGTATTTCCTTGTATGGAGCGAGTTCGGCTTCGAGCCATTCCCAGTTGCCTTTGTGGTCACCAAGATTGACGAAGAGCGACATCTTATTTTCTTTGATGAGCGGAATTGCGTGCTCAATGATGGCCTTGAAGAGTTCACGCTGTGCACCAGCGCCACCCATCGTGACCATAAAGCGGCGGGGCTCTTTGGCTTCCATGCGATTGATGCGGGCATCACAATCGACTTCGATATTTTCGACAAGTTCGTGGTCCACGTGCTGACCTGTGAAGAAAAGGGCGTTACTGGGTGTGGGCTTCATGATCGAGCCTTTGTCATCAAATCCACGCATTGTTCGGAAGCCATAATAACCAGCAGGCCCCTGAACGGCGTGTTTGGCACCTTCGGTCAGTTGGAAAGCCATCGGCCAGTTGTCGAACATCATATCCACGACGTTGGTCATGCCGCCAGCGACAGCGCCCATTGCGTTCCACATGTGGGAAGTCAGGATCGGCTGCTCTGTGGGGAGTGCGCCATAGAGATTTTCGAATAATTCGCTCATCTTGTAATCTTTGACCTGCGTCTTCGTGAAGCGCCAGGGCCAGGTCACGATCCAGTTGTTGAAGAGCCAATTCAAACCGGGCAAAGTCGGGTCGCCCGTTGTCAGGCTTTCCCAGACATATTTATCGAACCACGGATAACGCTGCGAAATGCGTGAGAATTTACTGTAATTCGTATTACACCAGTTGATCACGTCGGTCGTGATGCCGGGAATGGAAAGCAGATCAAGCCAGTGCGGGGTGAATCCCATCGCCTTTGCGGCGGAGACACCCGCCATCGCAATGCGATAATGTCCAAAGCCCATGCGGATGGTGCTGATAATGACCGCATTATCCAGTTCGAGCAGAGTGCCATCCCCTTCACGGACGATCTCTTTCAAGTCGAAAATATCGCCACCATAGCGATGATCCTGAACGCTCAAGTTGAATTTCTCGTTCGGGTCATAATCGAATTTCTTGGCGAGCATGGCCTTCCATTTATCCGCTGCACGGGTCTGCGATGCGGTGATGGGATTGCCGTAAAGCTCATAACGCCCATTCACTTTTTTCATCAATAAGTTCTCCTTTGAAGGAAGTTAGAAATAAAATAGCATACATAATTTAGCGACAGTTGAGTAGCTATGGCACAGCAGTATCGTGCCGTAGCGTATCGAAACTATAGCGGATCTTAGCAGGAACTCCGCTCTGGCTTCACCCTTACGGGTACAGGCGATACGGCTGACGGTGAAACTGTCAGCCTACTCAACCGCCACTCTTGGATAATTTGATTTTGTAAGTTCTTTTCGTACTACGCCTGCAACTCGGTAGTTTCTTTCATCAGCTTTTTCTCGTTATAGCGGATGAAGACCAATCCGGCACCCAGGCAGAGGACAAATCCAGCAACACCGCTTAAGCGGATGCCCAAGTCGTTGCCGGGGTCTTTGCCAAAGGTGGTGAGCATGGCAAAGATCAAGATGCCGAAGGTCTGGCCGAATTTCTGCATCAGCGTGCGGGCGGCGAAGAACATGCCTTCTTTGCGCTCGCCTGATTTTAATGCATCATGCTCGGCAATATCTGCCAAAACAGCATTCGGAAGTACAGACAAAAAGGCAAGCGGCACGGAATATAGCACGACCAAAGTATAAGCTTGAGCGGTCGGAGCGAGAGGAAGATTCCCGAAGAAGTAGACGCCAACGAAAACCACGCTCATCGCCAGGAAAGCACCGACAACCAGAATCCGTTTACCGACCTTCTTGGCTAACACGTTCACAACCGGATAAAAGACAAAGGAGATGACCACCATCATCGCCAGGAGCGATCCGACAAGGGCTTCTTCCAATCCAAGCAACACGGTGATGTAGTAGAGCAAGCCCGTGTTCATGATCGTTAATCCCATAAAGTAGGAGAAATCTGCCACGACGTAGTAACGGAAGCTGATATTTTTGAAGGTGCTTTTGAGCGCTTCAAAGAGGGGCACTGTGGAGGGTTCGCCTTCACAATATTTGCGCTCGTCAATAGTGAAAATGGGGATCGCCATGAAGATCAAGGCCACCACAGCCATCACACCAACTGCGGCCTGAATGGCGTGTACACGACTAGCCAAACCCAGCGAGCTTTCGAGCATATCTGCCAGAAGGGGCGTTTGAGCCGCAGCGATGATACCGAGCGCATAAGTGACTGAAATCCATGTGGAGAGATTCAGGCGCTCATCGGCGGTGTGTCCAAGTTCGGGCAAGAGAGCGAAATATGGGGTCACATAAAGGGTTAGGGCCACATAAAAGAGAATTTGTGTGACAGCCAGCCAGGCGATATTCCAACCACTCATTTGCTGTTGCGGCGGGAAGAAGATCAAGAAAAGGAAAAGTGCTGCAGGAAGTGCGCCCATCGCCATGAAGGGGATGCGGCGTCCCTTTTTGTGGGTGAAACGGTCGCTGAAGCTGGCAATCAGCGGATCGGTGATCGCATCTACCAAACGCCCGGATGCCGCCACGATGGTCAGCACGTTCAAGACGCCCAAAAAGACGACCTGCGTGATAAAGAAGGGCAAGCCGGCGGTTTCAGGGGGCAGGTAAAAATAGACCAGCATTAGGCCGATCAGGTTGACCAAAATAGACCAGCCCAACTGACCAAGGGCATAAAAAATTTGTTTCGATAAGGGGAGTGATGGTTTTGTTGTCATTATTATTCCTTTTTAAATAACTACTCAGTCTTTATAACTGATTCTGCGAGGCAGCTTTACCGCCGAAGCAGTCTCATGAAATTCAGAACCTATCAAATCCGAGGAGATTGCTTCGTCGCAAGTCCGTGCTCCTCGCAAAATCAGTTCAAACATAGGGGCTAAATAGCTAGTAATTTAAAATTTATTCTTCTCTGAATACCCCGTAGCTTGCTACGAGGGTTCCGAGCATTAAGAAAAATCTGTACCCGTAGGGGCAAAATTCCGTAATACCCCGTCCGCTTGCGGCGGGGATAGGAATTTTGAAGATTTTTCAAATTTATTTTTTCGCTCGCTTCATAAAATCAAGCGTACGTTGCGTCACATCGTCCAATTCAACATCCAGCACAATGGGGTGCGATGAATCTTCCATCCAATGATGCTCTTTCACAGCCGAAGAAACGCCATTCAAAATCATATCGCCGGCTTCGGGGGCAACGGTCATATCCTTGCGCCCCTGAAAAACGAGCACAGGCTGCGTGACCTTCGGAAGCAGCGGCAAAGTCACCTTTTGGAATTTCAATAATTGGATAGCGCCCTTCAGGGGCAAACCCGGGTAACCTTGCCAGCCATCCGAGCAATCCAAAGACTCTCTGGGGACTTCCGGAATAAAGTTTGCACCCAAATAAAGCTTCATCTTATCGAAAAAGCTCATTGTTAATCGGATAGCAGGCGCATAAAGCATGACGCCTGCTATCTTAGGATTTTGTGCAGCCAGATAGAGTGCCACAACCCCGCCCATCGATTCGCCCGCCACCCAAACTTGGTCGCAGGTCTCGAACAGCTTCTGAAGAGTTTCTTCTCCGCTTTCTACCCAATCCTGCCAAGTGGCATTGTTCAGATCTTCAACTTTGGTACCGTGCCCCGCCAAAAGCGGACCCGCTACCGTATACCCCGCCACATGGAGCTTATCGGCCAACAAACGGACTTCCGCCGCCGTTGCCGTATATCCGTGCGAAAGGAAAACCCCCGTCTTGCTACCCTCCAAAAAGAAGGGATCTCCATCCAAATGCGGGTTGTGTAAGGCTTTGTTTCCTTGAGTTACTTTCATTATTATTTCTCCATCTAGCTACAAATCAGAGTTATTCTCTGTTCAAAAGCGTTTGAATTTCTTTTGTCTCTTTATTCGTCAAGGGGCCATGTTCGAGCGCTCCGCAATTCTCTTCCACCTGTTCCACTGTACGAAAACCTGGAATTGGGATGGTTTTCTCACTGCGCGCCCAAAGCCAAGCCAGTGCACCTTGTGGCAAAGTGCGACCGTCACTTGTCAGAATTTCACGCAATGCGTTGACCTTCTCTAAAAAGGCGGGATTAGGTTTCCCGTCTTTGAAATATTGCATCCACTCGGGACTTTTTTCGCCGCGCACATCATCGCTGGCAGGTTTGGTGGTGAGAGTGTATTTTCCAGTCAAGAGCCCTATTGCAAGAGGACCTCGATTGATGGCAGCCAAATCATATTTCTCGCAAATATCAATAACGGCAGGATTATCGTCCAGCACATTGAGCTGAAGTTGGATAGCTGTACAGTGCTTCCCTTGTGCAAAAACTTCTGCGCGGTCAGAGAAATCTGTACTCCAGCCATAAAAACGTATCTTTCCCTCTTTGACCAATTCTTCTAGTGTCTCACGCACAGGTTCTGCTTGCTCAGCAGGATAGCCATTATCGTGAAATTGGTAAAGATCAATATAGTCGGTATTCAACCGCTTTAATGAATCTGCGCAAGCCTTTCGTATATCTGTTGGCGTGCAGCTTGCGCCGATTACTTCACGGCTTTCTTCATCAAAGATGGCATTGAACTTTGTCGCAATGACAACCTTCTCACGCATTCCTTTAAAAGCCTTGCCCAAAACGTGTTCACTATGTCCCGCGCCATAGACATTGGCTGTGTCGAAAAATGTAATGCCTAAGTCCAGAGCACGTTGAATGGCTCGCAAAGATTCGTTATCATCCACTTCTCCCCAGCCCAGGGGTGTGCCTTCTGCCCAAAAGGGTCCGCCTATTGCCCAGCATCCCATTCCGAGGGCGCTGATCTCAATTCCGGAACGACCAAGTTTTCGAGTAAATGTCATTTTCTTCACATCCTTCTCGTGAACTGCTTTGTGTAACAAATATCAAATATCACAACAAAATAAAATCTCTTGGCGAAATAGTGTGTATCTTTGAATTTAGTTCAATGTTCAAAGACTTCTTTGTAAAATTCATCGCCAGCAGCTTCTCGCCCCGCCGAATGACCGTCAAGCCTTCGGGAATATCAAGTAAGGGAATATTTTCTGATGCCAGCAAATGGCGCATCAACGCCTTTGCCTGTTTTAAGTCCGGGTAAATGCCGCAATAGACCACTTTCCCATCGCCGTGCTTTTTCTCGGTGAGCGCAGAAAAGCCCTCGAAGGGAAAATCTGTGTAATTAGCCAGAGATTTTGTCTTTGCACCAGGTTCCAGAGCTTCTGTCCAGAAACTTGCTTCGGAGTGAAAATTTTCTATCTCAGACTGAAGAGAATAAGAGACTTGCGGCGGGAGAGCGTGCCATTGCGACACTTTTGCGCCGACCAGTTCATGGAAAAGGCCTGGCAAAGGTGCTTCAGTGACCACATTGTGGGTATCTTTGAACCCGGTCCGTACACCGAGCATCAAGGTGCCGCCTTGAGCGGCAAAATCGTCTAATTCCTTTACCAAAGCATCGTCAGCGATAAATGTATTTGGGCTGAGTAAAATTTTATAGTGGCTGAGATCAGCCTGTGGGGAGATAATATCTGGTTCTAAACCAAGTGCTTTGCAGGCACGATAAAAAAGAAATAAATGCTTAAGATAGGCAAAATCTTTGCGATGTGGCTGCATCTCCATTGCCCAGAGAGTGTTGTAATCGAGCAAAATGCCAAAATCTGTTTTTAGGGGCTGTGCGATGAAATCATCCAGTTTTTGACGTTCAGATTTGATTGTTAGCAGATCAGTATAGCCAGTATCTGCCGAGCCATCATGATTGCGCAGCCCATCATGGTGCTGCTCCAATCCAAAACGAGATGCTTTCCATCGGAAGTAGACGACGGCTTCAGCGCCTGTTGCGGCTGCCTGCCACGTCCACAAACGCAGAGCGCCGGGACGCACGCCCGTATTATTCAGGCTCCAGTTGATGGCACCCGTTTGCTGCTCCATGATCCAGTAGGGAGCTTGTTTAAGTCCACGGGTCAGGGTGTGGTAGAAGCCCGTCAAGAGCGGGTCGCCGAGGTCGTGGGCATAAGCGGGGATTTCCTCGTCGGGGGCGTAAATATCCTGTGCGCCCATTTCGGCGTAACCAGTGGGGTATGAATCCCATGAAACAAAGTCGAGATTACGTGAGAGATCGTGATAATCAATGGTGGTTTGGCTGCCAATAATGTTATGGGTGATGAATTCTTTGGGGGGGATGGACGCTCGAAGGGCATCTATCTGGATTTGTTGATATGCCGCCCAAGAATCGGATGCGAAGCGATAATAATCGAGAACGTGGCTCGGATTTGGTTCTGCTACCGTTAAATTATGCGGCTCTATCTGCCCCCAACGATCGTAGGTTTGACTCCAGAATATGGTGCCCCAGCGTTCGTTAAGTTCGTCGAGATTGGCGTATTTCTTTTGCAACCAGTTTTGAAATTCTGTAGTGCAGGTTTCGCAATAGCAGCGGGCAAAATAGCAACCAAATTCATTGTCTATTTGCCAGCCGATAACGGATGGATAATCACCGTAGCGTTCCGCCATCGTTTTTGTGATTCGTCTGCTGTATTCGTGGTAGGTTTTATTGTTGGGACAGTAGTGCCGCCTTGAGCCGAAGCGTTGGCGGCGACCCTGCTCGTCTACGGGCAGAATGTCGGGGTGGGCAGAAATGAGCCAGGCGGGCGGGGCAGCGGTAGGTGTACACAGAAGAATCTGATGACCAACGGAAACAAGCGACTCGATGGAGCGATCCAGCCAATCCCAATCGTATTGCCCCTCTTTTGGCTCCATCTTCGCCCAGGCGAACTCGGCGATGCGCACGATATTGATCCCCGCTGTGCGCATCTGTTCTGCATCCCTTTTCCAATTCCCCTCATCCCAATGCTCAGGGTAATAGCAAACGCCGAGTTTTAGTGCCATGTGAAAAAAAACTCTCTTCCTATTTTGTGGAGCCGAGGGTCAGGCCTTCGATGAAGTAGCGTTGCAGGAAGAGGAAAACGAGCAATGTGGGCAGTGTGCCGATGAGTGCGCCCGCAACGATAACAGGCCAATCGGTGACGTATTGTCCCTGCAAAGTTGCCAAACCTGCGGTGATGGGTTTGAGCGAGTCACTACGCAGGAGGACGATTGCCCAGAGATAGTCGTTAAAGATCCAAGTGAATTCAAGGGTTGCGACTGCGGCAATAGCGGGTTTTGTGAGGGGCAACATGATCTGTGCCCAAATGCGGAACTCGCCACAGCCATCTATTCGGGCTGCTTCAAGGATTTCGCTCGGAACTGTGCGCATATAGTTTCGCAACATGAAGGTACAAAAACCAAGCTGGAAGGCGGTGTGGAAGAGGATTAGCCCCCAGTAGGTATCGTATAAGCCCAGAAAATCGGTAAGCCGAAAAACCGGGAGCATTAACACCTGAAAGGGAAGTAACATACCACCAACAAAGGTAAAGAAGACAAGGCGATTTCCTTTGAAGTTAAAGCGAGCAAGAGCATAAGCTCCCAAAGAAGAAAGGAGCATCGTCAGCGCAATAGATGGCAAAGTAATAATGAAACTATTGGGCAAGTAATGGCTAAGACCGCCACGCTCCCAAGCTGTTGCGAAATTCTCAAAGGTGAATGTTTCAGGCCAAGCTATAAAGCCATTTGAGAGGATATCGTCAAAGGTACGGACGGAGGTAAGCAGCCCCGTTAGAATAGGGACGAACCAGAGGAAGGCGGCGATGACCAGAATAATATAAACGAATACTCGCCAAGGGGATTTGAAATATTCTCGTGCAGTTTCCATTTTAATACTCCATTTCGTCTTGCATCACTCTGCGCAAATACAAGAAGATAAAACCAAGGCTGATCATGAAGAGCACAACGGCAATTGCTGCCCCGTAGCCCATCTTGTAATTGTTGAAGGATTCGATATACATAAAGTTTGCCAACACAGAGGATGCATTTGCGGGGCCACCTCGTGTCATCACTGAAACAAGGTCGAAGGCTCGCAAGGAGTCAATGACGCTGATGACCAATACGATTACAGTAACTGGTGTAAGTAATGGCAAAATAATGCGCCAAAATACCTGTAATCCGGTAGCTCCATCTACAGTAGCTGCTTCGATGAGTTGGGGGTTGATACTCTTTAGTCCGGCAAGATAAAGCACCATGACGTACCCCACCTGTCGCCAGATAGCTACGATCATGATTGACCAAAGCACAATATCTCGATCGCTCAACCATCCAGGGCCTTTTTCAAAAAGCCCGCTAGAAACAAGGACGGTGTTAATCAAGCCTCCCCTTGGATGATACATCCAGCCCCAGATCAAGCCGCTGACGACCATTGCGAGCACCATCGGCATATAAAAATTCATTTTGAAGAGTTTTTCTCCGGGAATCGCATTATTCAATGCCATCGCTAGTCCCAATCCCAAAACAACGGGAATCGTTACAAAAGTGCCTAGCCATTTAAGGTTGTTTGTTAGGGAGATAAAGAAAACTTTATCTCGGAATAATTTCTCGAAATTTTTAAAACCAATATAGCTGGGTTCAGTTAGACCATCCCAGTCTGTGAGGCTGAGATAAAAGGTATAAAACATTGGCAACACAACCCAAATCAAATAAATAAGTACGGGAATAATCAAAAAAAGATAAGGAACAATATTTTTTTTGAGCTTATCCATAAAACACCTCCTGCTGGAGAAAGAGAGGCTCGCGGCAAATTTTGCCGCGAGCCTTTAGTCGATCTGATACTATTCTGTTACAAAAATCTCTTGTCGTGCTGCTTCAAGGTCTGCAAGCAATGTATCAATGCTATCGGGATCATCCCAGAAAGCCATCATTGCGTTCATGCCTTCGTCAGCCATTTCGGGGGTAGTGTCACGATCATAGAACTGTGCGACAAAGTCAGCACCGTCGATAAGTTCCATGCCCTTTTGCTGCGATTCTGAGAATAATGAGCGATCTACGCCACTGTTGGTGGGAAGACGACCAAGTTCTTCTGCAAAGTAGGTCTGATATTCAACTGAGCCGAGGTATGCCAAAAATTCTTTGGCAGCTTCAGGGTGCTGTGCGTTTGCGGGGATGAAGAAACCATCGGTAGGTGCATCTTCGCCAATGGGCATAGTCGGATCAATGATGGGGAAGCGGAAGAAGTCGAGATCAGCTTCTACTTCATCGGGCAGGCTGTCACGTATGAAATCACCCATCAGGTACATGGCTGCATCACCGGCGATCATTGGCTCAAGAGCTTCTGCCCAAGAGTAAGCTGCTGCATCTTCAAGGAAGTAGCCATTGTCAAGCAAAACACGCCAGTATTCGAAAACTTTGGCAACACGAGGGTCATCGTAGCTTTCTTTGCCCAGCATCAGGTCGATGTGGAATTGAGGACCATTGACACGCATGTTCAAATAATCGAACCAGGCAGCAGCTGTCCAGCGATATTTTGTACCAATAGCAATGGGAGTATAACCATTCTCTTTCAGAGTTTCGTTGATAGCGAGGAATTCTTCCCAAGTCTCAGGTTCTTCAAGGCCGAGTTCTTCGAAGATGGAAACACGATAATATACAGCCCACCAGTACCAAGAGGTCGGCAGGAAGTATTGTGCATCATCAACAGTGCTCATGGCTTGGAAGCCCTTGGGATAGCTTTCGTTCCAGCCTTCGCTTTCCCAAACATCGCTAATGTCCATGATCTGGTCATTATCAATGAAGAAGCGGGCGCGGTTGCCAGCAAACCAGGTCATTACATCTGGCGGGGTGGAAGCGGTCAGATAAGCACGGATTGCTTGCTTGAAATCTTCATGAGCAACGGTGCTGTGAACGATTTCATAGTCAGGGTGAGCTTCCTGGAAGGTAGCTACTGTTGCAGCATCAGCCGCACGGGGATCAGGATCACTCATGTAAGAGTTGTAGATCAAAACGTTCTTGTCAACAAGAACTTCTTTTTCTACTTCAACTTCTACTTCAACTTCTTTTTCAACTTCTTCAACAACGGTGACTGTTTCTGGGGTACATGACGCTAAAGTTAACGACAAGACTAGAATTAGCCCAAAAACGATTTGTAATTTTTTCAAGTTCATTATCTTACTCCTTATTTTTTTAGATCAGAACCAAACAACTGGTAGAGCTATTTATGAGAGGCACCTCCATAGATTATCTTCCTCCACGCAATGTGACCGCTCACATTGCGTGCGAAATAAAAACTGCTATGTAGATTCCCGGATGACCAACTCCACATCCAGGGGGATCGGAGTGAAGGTAGCATCCGGTTCTTCAAACATTTCAAATAATCGTTGCATGGCTTTTTGCCCAACGATATATTTATCAAAATTGATCGAACTTAATGAAGGCTGCGTCATTGCTGAGAACTTGATGTCATCAAAGCCCATAATGGCACAATCATCTGGTACACGCAGCCCCATATCATAGCAACCGCGCAACGCACCGATTGCCATCAAATCGTTATAAGTGAAAATTGCCGTGATCTCAGGGTGCTGTCTAAGCAATCTCTGCGTAGCTGCGTAGCCCCCCTCCAGATTTGGTGGTGCCAAAACCAGCCAATCATCATTGGGCATGATCCCATGTGCCTTTAAGGTTTCGCGGTACCCTTTTACACGGCGTACAGTATCAGGTGGATGTCCATCGTGCGAAAGCATGGCAATATGGGAATGCCCACGCTCGATCAGATGCTCAATCGCCAACTTCGCCCCCTTGCAAATATCAACGTTTACCAAGCTTGCTTTGGGATGATCGATTTCTCTGTTGATCACCACCAAGGGTTTGTAGTTCTCAGCAAAAGACAGCAGCTCTTCATCTGTTGAGCTGGCTGTAGACAAAATAACCCCATCAACTTCCTGAGAAGCCAATAGGGTCAATACATCCTGCTCGCCTTGCGGATTATCATCTGTATTGCAAACAAAAACATTATATCCCTGCGCAAGCGCCGTATCCTGTACGCCGCGTGCAACTTCAAAGAAGAAGGGGTTTGTAATATCTGCGACAACCAAACCGATGGTACGGGTTTTTTGCGTAACCAAACTCTGTGCCAATCGGCTTGGATGGTACCCAAGTTCTTTGATCGCCTCTTTTACTCGCTCTCGTGTTTCAGGGGTAACCTGCTCGCTATTATTGATTACACGCGAAACTGTCTGGTGGGAAACACCGGCATGAGCAGCAACATCACGAATGGTCACACGAGAACGGGACAAAAGGAGTACCTTTTCCTAATTTCTTGGATTGCTTATATAAGATAATGTTACCGGTCACGTGACCGGTAACATTATCTTACAAAATTCTTATACTTTTGTCAAGTATGATATTTGACACTACCTTTATCTAGTGGGATGAGAAACCGCTCCGCACATGTTTTGGGCTTGGTTGCCTTTCTAAACACGATTCCCCCTTCTTTTTTCACTACACCATCATCCCCTTCGGTCTATACTGCAATGCCTCCGTCAGGTGTGTGGAACCTGATTTTGTAGTAATTATCTCTCATGGTAAACTGTCCGTTGCCCCAAAACATAAGTAACTATCGGGAAGAACCTTAAAAACATATTCGAGAAAATCAAAGCGTGA